>QILJ01000418.1 GCA_003233295.1 Ignavibacteria bacterium
AAGACTTGTTATGGGTGATTCATTCGGCGGTAACATCAGTGGACTTATAAGCTATAAATATCCCGAAATATTTGGGAACTGCGGATTGCACTCCGCTGCTTTTTGGCCGAACGATAATGAGGTTTACAACTTAATTGTAACTGGGGAAAAGAAAGAGATCAACTTTGTTGCGACATGGGGAATATATGAAGGGCTTAGTAATGATATGAATAATTTCCGCGACCAAATTGAGAATAAGGGCTACAAAATTAACTGGATTGAGCTACCGGAAGAGCATAGCTGGGGACAATGGCGCGCTACAACAGACTTTATACTAGAATCATTTTTCCCTTTTAAACCGACAAGTATTAACAGATCATAGACTTTACCTGACAAATTTAAGTTGTTTCAGAATTATCCGAATCCATTTAACCCTACAACTACAATAAAATATTCATTGAAAAGTGAAGCTAATGTAAAACTTATAATTATCGATTCGTTAGGACAACAAGTTGGTGTACTTGTAAATAAAATGCAGCCGGCTGGTATTTATACAGTTAAGTTTGACGGGACAAACTTATCAAGTGGAAATTACATCTACTCTATTTCAGCTGACGGAAAAACTATTTCAAAAAAGATGCAGTTAATTAAATGATCACAAAAAGCAAAATTATAAATACGAATATGAAAATATTTCTTTTACTGATGTTCTTATACACCGTCGGGTTTGCACAAAGTTTTAAAGTAAACAAAATTGAACCGCCTAACTGGTGGGAAGATATAAAAACAGATCAAATTCAGTTGATGGTGTACGGTGAGAACCTTAGTGATGTTAAAGTTAAAAGTCCCGGATTAAAAATTACTCAAGTCCAGAAGGTTGAAAATAAATCTTATCTCTTCGTTGATATTGATTTAACTGGACAAAAAGCCGGTAATTATAAACTGACTTTTTTTGACTCTGATGATAATATTGATATCACTTATCCGATCCTACAGCGAGAAAGCACAACTGAACGGCAGCAAGGTTTCAGTAATGAAGATGTAATATATCTGATTATGCCGGATAGATTTGCAAACGGTGATACCGCAAACGATTATGTAGTTGGATATAAGGATTCGATGCAAGATCAATTTACGCAAGCACGTCATGGCGGTGACATTCAAGGCGTAATTGATCATCTTGGTTACCTGAAAGATTTGGGCATCACATACAATTTGGCTGACTCCACTAGTTGAAAATAATACATTCAGAAGTTATCACGGATATTCAGCTACCTACTTTTATAAGATCGATCCTCGTTTAGGTAATATTGACCTTTACAAAACACTTATCAGCAAAGCTCATGACCAAGATCTGAAAATGATCATGTTTCTAATCATATTAGTATTGATCATCCTTGGATGAAAGATCTTCCAACTCCAGACTGGATTAACGGAACTGTGAAAAATCATCTTTCCGCCGATCATCACAAAATGGTTTATACGGATCCCCATGCCGATTCGTCAACAATTGAGCATGTTTATAAAGGCTGGTTTGTTGATTATATGCCAGACTTGAATCAAGCAAATAGATTTCTCGGCAATTATATTATCCAGAATACAATTTGGTGGATTGAAATTTCGGGTGTTGATGGAATACGCGAAGACACTTATCCTTACTGCAATCAAGAATTTATGTCTCGATGGGTAAAAGCAGTGATGAATGAATATCCAAATTTCAATATTGTCGGTGAGGTTTGGACAGGTGAGCCTGCGTTTTTGTCTGGATACCAAGCCGGAAATAAACTTAGAAACTTTGACACAAACCTACCTGCTGTTACAGATTATGGAATGCGAGATGCACTTGGTGATTTTTTAAAAGGGGATAAAAATATTGATAATTTTTATAATCTCTTGACCAAGGATTATCTCTATCCCAACAGCGATAACTTAGTAACATTTATTGATAATCACGATATCGGCAGAGCAATGTTTCAGGCTGATATCAATATTGCAAAATTTAAAATCGCTTTTCATCTTCTGCTTACTACTCGAGGTATTCCGCAAATTCTTTATGGAACAGAAATAGGCATGATAGAGAATGACGATCACGGTACACTGAGAAAAAAAATTCCCGGCGGATTCCCCAAAGATAATTGTGATGCTTTTACCAAGCAGGGCAGAACTGAATATGAAAATGATATTTTTAATTTCTTCCAGAAGATACTAACTCTCCGCCGAAATCACCCGGCATTATCACAAGGCAAGCTAATTCATTTTCCGGCTGATGATAATGTCTATGTCTATTTTAAGATATACGGCGATGAACTAATTTTTAACATCATTAATACTAATGAACATCCGGTTGAAATTGATTTAAAAAATTACTCTCATATAATTAAGAACCGCAATGGTTTTACAGATATGCTTTCAGCAAAACATTTTGACTTAAAAGACAAAATAAAAGTTAATGGAATGAAAGCGAAAATGTTTTTGATTGAATAACAAGATTGAGTTTATACTTCAACTCCATAAAAAGAAGCTAGTTTTTTGATCACCCTATCAACAGTGGCATCGGGACACGAAGCTCCGCTTGTAACCGCAATGCTGATTTTTTCATTCTTCGGCAAATAATTCTCTGTAATCTTTTCTTTCTTTTCATGAAGATCAAAATGAGAGATCACTTCGGGTGAGATTATCTTTGTTTCATTCGAAATAAAATATGTCGCGAATTTTTCTTCAAGGAGTTCAACAATATGGGAAGTATTTGAACTATTGTAACCGCCTACAACAACAGCTAGATCAGCATACTCCTCCATTAAACCGTATGTGGCTTTTTGATTATCATTGGTCGCATAACAGAGTGTATCTCGAGTATCGGCAAAATGATCATCAATATTTTCAAATCCATATTTTACGATCATTGTTCCTTTTAAATAATTCGCAATTGCTTCGGTCTCACTTGCCAGCATGGTTGTCTGATTTACAACACCAATTTTCTGAAGATCTTTTTCTGCATTAAAATTTTGTGAGAGTCTATTCTTGAATACTTTATAAAATTCATCAGAATTTATTTCACCCAGCATAAATTCTGCAAGTTTAGCTGCTTCAATCATATTCCTGATTATGATTGAAGGGGAGTTTTTTTTGCTGCGGGAAAAAGTTGCCCGTGTTTCTTCATGTTCGGCTTTACCATGAATTACTACGGTAAAATCCTTTTTCCCAAGTTCATTCGATTTGTTCCATACTTTTTCTACAAACGGGCATGTAGTATTATAACGATACGGGTTAATCCCAATTTTATTCAGCTTCTCCTCTATTTCAATCGTAGTACCGAATGCAGGAATTATTACAATATCCTTCGGAGTCAATTCATTCCAATCGATTATCATTTCACCAGAAGTGTCTTGCAGAAATTTTACTCCTCTTTCTTGAAGGTCTTCGTTCACTGCCGGATTGTGAATCATCTCGCTTAACAAGAATATCCTTTTTCCCTCATTTTCTTCGATGGCTTTATACGCAATTTCAATTGCATTTTCTACGCCGTAGCAGAACCCGAAATGCCTTGCTATTAAAAATCGAACCGGTCCAAGATCAATTTCCATCGGACTGAAATCTTTTTTTCTCGGATCGTCAAGCTTACGCTGCTCTTTAATTCCAGCGATTATTGAACTTCTATATTTATCAGGAATTTTAAACTTTTTCATGAACTGCCGGATTTAATATTTTAACTAACTAAACTTAGTAATATATAATCAAAAATATTAATGGAATTGCCAACCCGAGCAGCGCAAACCACTTTCCTCTGCCTTTAAATCCATGTTTGCCTTTATTCATAAATAACCCGGTTATTGCCAGCAATATAAGTGAAGCCGCAAAAATATCGGCAATCCATGTCCATAATTTTTTGGGTGTATTCAGATACAGAAAATTCGATTCTTTGAAAAGACGCCTGCTACTTATTTCTTCAATCTCAACTTTACCCGTTTTAAGATTTGCTGAAATTGTTTTTCCTTTAAGAAAGATATCTATACTTTCCGGACTCGGTCTGAAGCTATCTTTTACCCTATCTATAATTCCTAGTTGAGAAATCACATGTTCCAACAACTGCTGCTTTGTAAATACCGAGTCAGACAAAGGAGCTATAGATATTACACTTTTTTCAACTATATAATTTGGATTCCAATCATTTATATGGTTAACAGCAATACCTGATATTGCATAAATGATAGTTAATACTGCAGCGATATACCCAGTATCCCTATGAATAACCCTTAATGGTTCTACGCCATTTCATCTTTACTGGGTTCTCTTTAACACTGTATATAATTAAATCTCTGCCCCAAGCCCTTTTATTTGATAGATTGTTCTAACTTGCTTTTTCCCATGCTCACAACTTCCTTCATTCTTTTTTCCATCACCGCAAGTACTGCTGCATTCGGCTTCTGCTTCATACTCAAAAGAATAAAGTTCTCCCTCAACCAATGCTTTCTTGCCTTTTGCTTCCAATGGAAATACAATATCAAATATAAACCTATTTGCTGAAATTGGAAAATGCATCTTTGAGTAACTCTTCTAATGATATATTAGGATTTGAATTTAAAATCATTCTCACTGTTTTTTCTGCCGCCTTCTGATTATATCCAAGAGTAATAAGTGCATTGATCGCATCAGTTCTTAATGAGTAAGTATTATCGAAAATATCCATTAATTCTTCGCCAAGCGATTCAACTTTATCTCTAAGTTCAATCAATAACCGCTGACCGGTCTTTTTGCCGATTCCTGGTATTGCGATAATTCTTGAAAGGTCACCAGTTTTTAAAGCTGATTTTAAATCTTCAATTTGAATCCCGGATAAAATACTCTGCGCAGATTTAGGACCGACACCATTCACAGAAATCAGTAATTCGAACATCTCTTTTTCCGATAGCGTGGAAAACCCGAACAAAGTCAGAGCATCTTCTTTAACGTTTAAATATGTGTATAAAGAAATTAGTTCGGTGTTGTTGTCGGGGAGATTTTCAAAGGTTGATATTGTGATGTTAACAACGTAACCGACGCCGTGAACATCAAGTAATACTTGTGTTGGTTTCTTCGAAATTATTTTTCCTGTTAGATATCCTATCATAAAATTTAATTTTTTATTAAATGGGTTTATAAACTATTCTATAACTTTATCAGGATTTGCTTCGATAAATTTTTTCCAGCTTCCACCGCTTTTTATCGGACTGTTACTCTTGAAAGCATGGCAGATAGCAATAGCGAGCGCATCGCTCTCATCAAATTTAAGCATTGTCTGGTTAATGTTCATCAGTTTTTTGATCATGAATTGAACCTGCTCTTTAGATGCCCCGCCGTTTCCGACGACAGACTTTTTAATCTCACGAGGAGAATACTCGCTGATCTCCAACTTATTATGAACTGCCGCCAGTAGGGAAACACCTCTGACATAACCTATCTTCATAACCGACTGAATGTTCTTAGCGTAAAACGCAGTCTCAATTGAAAAATGATCGGGTTTATAGATTTTAATGAGTCTATCGAGTTCATCGTAAATCATTTCTAATCGCGGAGGAACTTCTTTAATTTTCGGAGTTTTAATAATACCGGAATGAATATAGGCAAGCGATTTATTTTTAAACTTGATGATCCCAAAGCCTGTAATAATACTCCCAGGATCAACTCCAATTATGGTCATAATTCTAATTGATTAATTTTAGACTTCATCTGAAAAATCGGCATTAGAGTAAACATTCTGTACATCGTCATTGTCCTCAAGCATATCGTATAACCTTTCAACCTTTTCCGCTGCTTCGCCGCTTACCTCAATCGTATTTTTTGCTATCCATTGAAGTGAAGCATTTTCAATTTCTATACCGCTGTCAACAAGAGCATTTCTTACATCTTCAAAAGAATCTACAGAGGTTGTTACCTCAAAGTATTCCTCTTCTGTTTGCAGATCATCTGCTCCTGCTTCCAAAATTATCTCGAGGATATCATCCTCAGACTTTCCCTGAATTGGAAAAGTGATAACTCCTTTCCTGTCAAACATCCACGCAACAGAGCCCGACTCACCAAGCCCGTTTCCGTATTTTGTAAATAAATGTCTAACTTCTGCAACAGTTCTGTTTTTATTATCTGTCAAGCACTCAACTATAAATGCAACTCCCGAAGGACCGTAACCTTCGTACATAAGCTCTAAAAAGGTAACACCTTCCAACTCACCGGTTGCTTTTTTGATCGCTCTTTCAATATTATCCATCGGCATATTGGCTGCCTTTGCATTATCAACAGCTAAACGCAGTCTTGGATTAGCGTCAATATCGCCGCCGCCTATTTTTGCAGCAACAGTAATTTCTTTAATAAGTTTTGTAAAAATCTTTCC
>QILJ01000283.1 GCA_003233295.1 Ignavibacteria bacterium
AGTATAATTTTTAAATTTTATAATATGTAATAAGATATTTACAAATCAAGTGGTTCTTTGTTCATTACTCCAACCCTAAATAATCTATAACAGCCTGATTACCTTGCAGCGCATCACTCGGAAGCGGATTATCATCGGAGAATACTTCAAGGTCTTTATACCATAGAACCTTTACAAAGTTTTCCTGGATACCGTTATCATAAGGGACATTACTAGTACTCAATTTGAGATGATGAGCCATGAAAAGATACATTGGCGCTCTTTTTGATGGACCGTAATCATGCTTCTGCGTGTAAAAATGTACGTTCTCTACTTTATGCTCGGCGTTATACAGAGCATAAACTCTCTGAATATACGGATACTCAATCCTCGGCGTGTTTCTTGTCCAATCACCACTGTCGGAGATGAGCATTAACGGACGAGGCGCACAGAGAGCAGCAATTTCAACATTATTAGTCTGGTGATGATCGCTTTTATGAACCGGCATTCCACTTTCGCAAACACACCCACCGAAAAAGTGAGCGGAAACCTGCACAACCGGGACAGAGACTTTAATTCTATTATCAACGGCTGTCAACATGAAAGTTTGAGTCCCTCCGCCGGAACCGCCAGTCATTCCGATCCTGTTGCTGTCAACATCGGGACGTGAAAGAAGATATTCCAAAACTCTTCTGCTGTCCCATAGGAATATTATGAGTAACTTGATGAGATTCACCATATCCAACCATATCGTATGCAAAAACAATTGCTCCCATTCTTGCTAATACTGCGCTTCTTGTTTGGACGTCCTCACGCAGTCGTTTATCCTTTGCGTGACCGTGCGGACAAAGTACAGCGGCATATTTTTTACCTTCCTTCTTGTTCAGCGGCTGATACAAATTTCCGGTTATATAAAACCCGGGGAAACTCTCGATTGCAATATTCTCAACAGTATAGCCATCCATAACCCGCTTGTGATTAATGATAGGATTGAAATTCCCCTTTATCTCCGGCATCTGGTCGAGTTTCATCCCTTTGATAATTCCCTCACGGATCATGTTCGCTCGCTTCTCCCATGATTCAAGATCATCCCATTTAGATGCGAATTCTTTCATCTTTAAATTTGCTTCGTCCTCTGTCCAGTAGTATCCTCGGCATAGCATATTATCCTGCTGAGAAAAAGTAACAATACTAGTCAATAAAAATATCGATAAGAAAAAATATTTCATTTTATAATCTCCAAGTTTGTTTAATAATAAGCTAGCTATTTAATTTCAGTTTTTTAATATCCTCTTCAATTTCTTTTAAACTCTGTTCATACTCAATTTCTCTTTGTTCACTTTTATACTTCTCGTACTCCAAATTCGATTTTTCAAGTGCCATTTCATGACTTATTTTTCCAGCGTGAGTTAATAAATCCCTACTATTTAGCTGAAGAATATCATCTAATTTATTAATCCAATCTACCATATACATAGGCTTGTGCTGCTGTGCCATTGTTTCAGCAAAGGCAAGGTATTGTTCAACTAATAGACCAAGTAATTTTATCTCTTCTTCATTTAAATAATTTTTAGCTATACCAATATCACTTTTTTTAATTTTGATACTATTTTTCTTATCATAAGACTGCATCCCTAAAAGAGGTAGAGAAGCATCAACTCTCCGATAAACAAGTTCCGCAGCAGTTTGCTCACTAATTGCCCAAAGTAATTTGTTTTGAACAATTTTAAAAAATTCTATTGTCTTTTCATTTTTAGGATCATAGTCAATACTCGTTGTATAGATGTCTTTAATTTTCTGGTAAAAAAATCTTTCGGAAAGACGAATTTCTCTAATTCGTTCTTGTAACTCATTGAAGTAATTCATTGAGTTACCAGCTTTGAATCTATCATCATTTAAAACAAAACCCTTGATAATATAATCTTTCAGACGGTTTGTTGCCCATATACGAAATTGTGTGCCTGCTTGAGATTTCACACGATAACCTACCGATATTATTACATCAAGATTGTAATAATTTGGTGCTTTTTGCTGAAATTCGGAATTTCCGAATTTCTTTAATGTTTGATTTTCTTCTAGCTCTCCTTCTGAATAAATATTTTTTATATGTTCATTTATTGTTGATTTGGCTTTCCCGAAAAGCATTGACATTTGGTCTTGAGTTAACCAAACAGTTTCATCTTCTAAAAGGACATCAATGCTGATTTTACCTTCATGATTTTGATAAATAACTATTTCAGATTTAGGTTTTTGCATAGTCTATTTTATATTCTATTTGTTTATTGTAGATATTGTAGCTTTGTAATAACCATTGCGTTAGATCTTCCAAAATATACTTCTCATTCATATTTAGATGTCAGTATTAAATCAAAATAAAATTAATCATTTCTCAAATAATAACAAATTTATGACAGCATTCTGTTATCGAAAGATTTTAGAACTATTGCACTGAAATATGCAAAAAAAATTAAATGCCGGTTCGTGTAGATTATTTATTATCAAACTTCTAATTCATTAATTATCATAAAGAATTTTTTCTTCTGTTGCGTTTTGATCAAAGTCAGGACAAGTATTCTTTCCACTATATCCTCCAAATTCACACACAATATTCTTTTCACAGTCATAAACGATAGAAACGGCATCCGCACATTGATAACAGCTCTCAATCAAAAATACATCTACCCCATAATACTTATATTGAATGATCCTCTGCCTCTGCGGACCCATATCTTCATCAAACTGATCTCTTATTTCTCTCAACCAAGCGATTTCATCGAGGGGGTTATCTGAACCACAAATTTTATTCTGATCACTACAGGCAGAAAGTATAATTACCAATATTACTATGAATAATTTGAAATATTTATTCATTCTTTTATTACTTACTTTTTATATATGGATTAACATTAATCATTTATCAAATCATTAGCAATTTATTCAAAGATAATTCTGTCTAAAAATAAGAAACCCAACTCAATAGAGCTAGGTTTCAACATAATTTATTTTAACAATTATAGCTAAGTTCTAATTAATTCATCAATTATATTTCAACCCCGTTGGGGTTGTAGATTGTTTCTTGTTTGTTCTTAACTACGGGTTCCACCCATAGTTATTATAATTTGAACTGTTTCACAGTTTTGTTATGACTGCAAAGCAGTCAAAGTTATAATAACCACGTATGAAATACGTGGTTAAATATGACAAAACTATAGGGAACTACGCAGTAGTTCAAATTAAATTTGTTATTTTGCTGAAATAACTAGAACTCAGCCACAATTATTAAAGCACACTAAACGCCACCGTCAATCCAGCCATAACGATTGAGACCATACTCATTAATTTTATCAAAATATTCAAACTCGGTCCTGCGGTATCTTTGAAAGGATCACCTACTGTATCGCCGATTATTGCAGCTTTGTGCGCGCGTGATCCCTTACCTCCGTAATGACCTTCTTCAATATATTTTTTTGCATTATCCCAAGCACCGCCGGCGTTAGCCATAAATACTGCCAATACAAATCCGGAAACCAATCCGCCGACCATTAATCCAATCACCGCAGGAACACCGAATAATAGACCCACAACTATCGGGATAAGAATTGCTAAACCGGCTGGAGCTAACATTTCCTTCTGCGCCCCTTTAGTTGATATCTCAACACATCTTGCATAATCAGGTTCAGCTTTCCCCTCCATTATTCCCGGTATCGTTCGGAATTGACGCCTGACTTCATCAACCATTTTACCTGCCGCACGTCCGACAGCATTCATGGTCAATCCGCTGAAAAGAAAGGACATCATCGAGCCGATCAGCATTCCAACCAGTACTTTCGGATTCATTAAATTCACTTCGTAGTAATGCATAAAGTCTATTAAAGTTGCAGTTGCTGTATCTACTTGTAATCCATTGGCTAGGTGCAATACATTTTCACCAATTCTTAATAGACCTATCTTTAATTCTTCTATATAAGAAGCAAGTAACGCCAAAGCAGTTAAGGCTGCCGAACCAATTGCAAAACCTTTGCCCGTTGCTGCAGTAGTGTTGCCTAAGGAATCAAGCGCATCAGTTCTTTTACGGACTTCTGTACCAAGACCGCTCATCTCAGCATTACCGCCGGCATTATCCGCTATCGGACCATAAGCATCTGTAGCTAAAGTTATTCCTAATGTAGAGAGCATTCCAACCGCAGCAATACCAATTCCGTATAAACCCAAACTCATTTTACTAAAGTCAAAGCCTGACGCAAAAAGGAATGATAATACTATACCGATAACTACGGCTATTACAGGAATTGCAGAAGAGATCATCCCTGTTCCTAATCCGGAAATAATAACAGTAGCCGGACCCGTACCGGTACTCTCAGCAATTCTTTGAGTCGGTTTATATGTAGCCGATGTATAATATTCTGTTGACTTGCCGATAATTATTCCTGTGATAAGCCCGACCACAATAGAACCCCAAATACCGTATGGATTATCGATTTTCAGCATCAGCAATATTACTATTGAAAAAATAATAATTAGAACTGAACTAATGTTTATTCCTCTGCTGAGAGAGTGCAGAAGATCTTTTTGAGTTGCGCCTTCTTTTGTCTTTACGAAAAATATTCCAATTATAGAAAGTATGATTCCCATTGCTGCTATAAGCATTGGAGCGATTACCGCTTTAAGCTGCATATCTGTTGAACCGAGAAAAGCTGCGGCACCTAAAGCTGATGTAGCCAAAATAGAACTGCAATAAGATTCATAAAGATCGGCGCCCATACCGGCAACATCACCCACATTGTCGCCAACATTATCCGCTATTGTAGCGGGATTTCTCGGATCGTCTTCAGGAATACCTGCTTCTACTTTACCAACAAGATCGCCGCCGACATCCGCAGCTTTTGTATATATTCCTCCGCCGACTCTAGCGAATAAAGCCTGTGCAGAAGCGCCCATACCAAATGTAAGCATTGTAGTTGTAATTATAACCAAGTTATGACCATCACCTAAGTTCACCGGATAAAAATGATTCAGCACAACAAACCAAATTGAGATATCCAGTAACCCCAGCCCCACAACTACCAAACCCATTACCGCCCCGCTTCTGAAAGCTATCCTTAAAGCTCCATTAAGAGAAGTGATTGCTGCATTAGTAGTTCTAGCTGAAGCGTATGTTGCTGTCTTCATTCCAAAAAATCCTGCAAGTCCGGAGAAAAATCCACCGGTCAGAAAAGCAAACGGCACCCAAGGATTCTGCAGATTCATCCCGTAAGCCATGATTGAAAAAATAACCGTCATGATAATGAAAAATATCCCGACTACTTTATACTGTTGTTTTAAATATGCCATTGCTCCCTTTCTTACATGTGAAGCAATTGTTTTCATCCTTTCGTTTCCTTCACTCGTCTTCATCATTTGCTTAAAAAAATAAAAAGCGAACATCAATGCTATAGTTGAAGTGATTGGGACAAACCAAAATATATTGCTCATAATTATTACCCTGAATTAAATTCCAAAAATTATCTTAATAACTGAATCCTTGTGTTAATGCTGATTTCCACCAAGGATAATATTCGTTTTCTAATTGCTCATGTGATGGAAATGGATAATAATGGCATTCATTATAATCGCCGATAAAAAATCCATTTTTGATCGTCCTATAGAGCAAATCGTCGCGTGTATTTCGCACAATAGTTTTATTCGGTTTAGACCCCGGTTTTTTTAATTCGATAAGGCAATCTCTCAAGTGATCGATATTCCGGTAAGGGATATTATCCAATGATGCATTTTCAGGATCATTTGCTAATCCGTTCAGCATTAATTCAACAAACATTATTTTGGGAACTGATACCGGATGAACAGTATTTGTTATGTATTTGCAGAAACTAAGCGGGTCAAGACTGCTGGCTACAAGCGGCGGAACCGGACTTAGCTGCTGATATAAATGCAGATGATCATGATTTTCTTCGTTATATTCACTTTGCTTCAACTCAAGAACTCTTCCGTCATCAGTTACAAGATAAAGATTCTCAATAGCATTCATAGGAACATGCTCAAGCACACGATAAATGGCGATGTACTTCGATCTCTTAGGAGAACCGTCCGGATTCGGCACACAAAGTTTTTCGATATCCTTCACTCTTAAATAATCGCTTTCAAAATTCTTATTAACTTCAAAAAAGATAGCCTGCCCTCTTGTTCGTTTCTTCGTTCCAACGGCAAAATATTTTCCAAATTCCTCCGGGGGCAACATGGAAGCTATTAATGCTTCGGGAACGATTGATAAATAAAGATAGATTTCCATTTCTCTGCCTTTTATTTATTATTAAAATGACCTAAACCTATATTAACTTTTATAACAGTTAAGAACAAAATTAAATATGTTTTTTAAACATAAAATAATAGGAGTTTGTTATCAACTTATATTCATGAATGTTGCATTAAATTGTAATAATATACTTCCTTAAAGTATAAATATTTAGTGAAAGCTCTTAGTGATGGGTCTAATTAGAAATGTCTGCTGTTCTTCTTCCGCCTACAAAACGCTTCTGGTAATAACTATTGCTGATCAGTGAAATGGTAACACCTCTTGAGGAACTTGAATGAGCAAAAAGACCATCACCCAGATATATCCCAACATGACCTGGATAACTATTTTTAGTAGTATCGAAAAATACCAGATCACCAAAAATTAGATTACTTTGTGAACTGATCTCCCGACCGGTATTGAACTGCTCGCTTGCTGTTCTCGGCAAAGTATAATGAATTGAATTAATAAAAACATTCTGCGTAAATGCGGAGCAGTCAATTCCCTTTTTGTCTGCGCCACCATATTGGTATGGTGTGTTTATATATTTAACAATTTCGTATAATATTTTTTCCCGGTTGGAAAGTTTACCAGTGTTTTTACTAGTGCTCTCATTTTTGGCAATAAATTTATTAACATCAAC
>QILJ01000035.1 GCA_003233295.1 Ignavibacteria bacterium
AACTAATATTAATAATGCAGAAGTTCCGGTATATGCAAATGTAACGGCAAAACCGGTTATGCAATCATCAGAAATTAAAAGCCTTCTTTTCGAGCAGTTGTCTTCACCTGTTAGATGGGAAGAATCTGTAATAAATATGATTGCTGACGGTGCAACGGAATTTATCGAAATTGGTCCTGGCAAGGTATTACAAGGTCTGATAAAGCGGATCAACAAAGATGTTAAGGTCTGGGGAGTTGAAAAACTGGAAGATTTAGAAAAGTTAAATTGATGTATTAAAATAAAATCTAAGGCTATTCAACTGGAAATATAAAATGATATATTGTATATTATTTTCGATAATTATTTAATCATTATAAAAAGTTGGAAAACGAGAAATTATATGGAAGAAGGAAGAAAATATAGGGCTATTGTAACAGGCGGTTCACGAGGAATTGGTAAAGCGATTTTAATGGAACTTGCCAAAAGGAATTGTGAAAGTGTAATGTTCTCTGATATAATGGTACCGGACGACGATTTTGAAAAACATGCTGCAGAAATTCAAAAAGAAATTGGTATTGAAGGGGTGAAGGTTTACGGCTTTAAAGCGGATGCTTCAAAGTTTGATGAAGCCGAGGCTACAGTACAAGCTGCAAATGAAAAAATGGGCGGCGTAGATATTTTGGTCAATAATGCCGGTATTACGAGAGATAATTTACTTCTTAGAATGAGTGAAGCTGAATTTGATTCAGTGATAAACATAAATTTAAAAAGTGTTTTTAATTATACGAAAGCTGCTATGAAACCCATGATAAAGCAGCGTTTTGGTCGTATTGTAAATATTGCTTCAGTTGTAGGTTTAATTGGAAATCCGGGGCAAACTAATTATGCCGCATCAAAAGCAGGCGTAATAGGATTCACAAAATCCGTTGCACGAGAATTGGCATCACGAAATGTTAATGTAAATGCAATTGCCCCAGGTTTTATTGAAACTAATATGACGGCGAAGCTGAATGATCAGCAGAGAGAAGCACTATTAACAAATGTCCCTTTAAAAAGAATGGGTCAACCTGAGGACATTGCAAAAGTAGTAGCATTTTTGTGCAGCCCGGATGCTGATTACATGACAGGGCAAGTACTTGCTGTTGATGGCGGTATGGTAATGTAATTTATTTTTTTAAACAAAATAATCCAAAAAACAAAAGGAGTAAAAATGGATATCGAAGCAAAAGTTAAAGAAATAATAATGGACAAATTAGGTGTAGAAGAATCACAGATCACACCGGAAGCATCTTTCACTAATGATCTTGGCGCTGATTCATTGGATATAGTGGAATTAGTAATGGGATTTGAATCAGAATTTGATGTCTCAATACCTGACGAAGATGCTGAAAAAATTGGAACAGTCGGTGACGCAGTTAAATATTTAACCGAATTAAAAGGTTAATTCTTTTTACAAAGGCAGCTTAAAAAGTAACAATCGTTAGATCGGGAATCTGATCTTGGTGGAATTAAATTCCTTTTTAAGCAGCCTTATTTTTTTACTTCACAAGGAGATTTTATGAGTCGTAGACGTGTAGTCATTACAGGGTTAGGAGCACTTACTCCAATTGGTAATAATGTAGATGAGACATGGAAAAATATGTTGGAAGGGAAAAGTGGTGCAAATCTTATAACTAAATTTGATGCAACAGAGTTTGCAACTAAATTTGCTTGTGAAATAAAAGACTTCGATGTTGAAAAATATCTAAACAGGAAAGAAGTAAAACGCATGGACCTTTTTACACAATATGCTGTTGCAACGGCAACAATGGCAATGGAAGATTCAAATATTGATCTTGACAGTGTTGACAGGGAAAGATTTGGCGTTATTTATGGTAGTGGTATTGGCGGTATTCAGACATTAGAAGATCAGATCACAAATTTTGTTCACGGGGGACCAAGAAAAATTTCTCCTTTCTTTGTACCGATGATGATCTCGGATATTGCAGCCGGTCATATTTCGATAAAGTTTAATTTGAAAGGACCTAATTATGCAACAACTTCAGCTTGTGCAACTTCAACTCATGCAATTGCTGATGCATTATTTATTATCCAGCGCGGTTCTGCGGACCTTATAGTCTCAGGCGGAGCTGAAGCTTCAGTTACCCGAATGGCAGTTGGAGGTTTTAATTCTGCTCGCGCATTATCAACTTGGAATGATAGATATTTGGAAGCTTCAAGACCATTCGATAAAGACAGGAACGGATTTGTTATCGGTGAAGGTTCTGCAACTCTTATTCTGGAGGAATTGGAACACGCCAAAAAACGCGGTGCAAAAATATATGCTGAAATTATAGGTGCCGGTTTAACAGGCGATGCATATCATGTTACTGCTCCAGCTCCTGGAGGTGAAGGCGCTTTTCGTTCAATGCGGGAAGCGTTGAGAGACGGAGGCATTAAACCGGAAGATGTTGATTATATAAATGCGCATGGAACATCAACCCCGCTGAATGATCTTAACGAATCGAAAGCTATTAAAAATCTTTTCGGTGATTATGCATATAAAGTGGCGATCAGTTCAACAAAATCGATGACAGGGCATTTACTTGGCGCAGCCGGAGCAGTTGAATCAATTGCTTGTATCTTGGCAATTCAAAATTCGATCGTTCCACCGACAATTAATCTTGACGAACCTGACCCGGAATGTGATCTAAATTATACTCCTAAAGTTGCCATTGAACGTGATATCAAATATGCAATTAGCAATACCTTTGGATTCGGCGGACATAACTCAACTTTGCTGTTCAAAAGGTATGAGGATTAATTTAGAAAATGAATAATGTTTTAAGTTTTTTCAAGAAATTAAAACGTAATTCACAAACTTCCTCCATACCCAATTATGAATTGGAAAAATTGAATCAGCTATCGAAGAAGTTAGAATTGAATTTTAACGATTCCAAATTATTTGTTAAAGCTCTTACACACCGATCATATCTGGAAAGTTCTCCGGTTTTAGAAGAATCTAATGAGAGACTTGAGTTTCTTGGTGATGCCGCACTGGGGTTAGTTGTTGCAGAAATTCTTTTCAAAAATTTCCCTAATGAAGATGAAGGATTTTTAACAAAAACCCGCTCGCACCTTGTTTATAAAAACGAACTATATAATGTAGCAATGAGAATCGGATTGCTCGATTTTATTCTGTATGATAAACGGTTCATCAGTTATTCGGAAGAAGGGATGAAAACTATTTCCGCCGATTGTGTTGAAGCGCTTATTGGTGCAATCTATCTTGATAGCGGAATTGATGAAACGAAAAAATTTATTACAAAATGGATTATCAACCCTAACCTGGAAACGGGACAATATCAGGTTGATAATAATTTTAAAGGTCAGTTACTTGAATATACACATCAGCAGAAGTGGTCGTCTCCGGATTATGTTTTAATTAATGCCGAAGGACCCGACCATGATAAAATATTTCAGGTTGAAGTTATGATTAATGGCAAAAGTTGTGGTGTAGGGAAGGGGCGCAATAAAAAAACAGCAGAGCAGAATGCGGCTAAAAATGCTCTTGAAAGTTTTAAAAGCTAAAATTCTTATCTTATAATTCTTACCCAAAGTTAATAAGATTTGAAATATTTTGTATTTTTCGTAAATACTATATCAAAAAAAATTAAATAATTATAAGAGAAAATGAAATGGATTTTGAAATTACGGATAAATTTGCTGAACGTCATCTCGGTGCACAATCAAATGAGATTAAGGAAATGCTGGATGAAATCGGGTTTGAAACCGGTGACGATTTAATGGATAATATCATACATAAATCAATCAGATTGGAGAAGGGACTTGGTCTTGGTGATGGAATAAGTGAATACGAACTGCTTAATGAACTGAGGCAGATTGCGAGTAAAAATAAAATATTTAAGAATTATATCGGCATGGGATATTATCCTACAATTACTCCCGCAGCAATTCAAAGATACATATTTGAGAATCCTGGATGGTACACACAGTACACTCCTTATCAGGCTGAAATTTCTCAAGGAAGGTTGGAGGCGTTGCTCAACTATCAAACAGTGGTAAGTGATTTGACCGCTTTGCCATTAACAAATGCCTCGCTGCTTGACGAAGCAACAGCCGCCGCTGAAGCAATGCTGATGTTTTATCATTCGAGGAAAAGGGATAAGAAACAAGCTAACACCTTTCTAGTTGGTGATGACGTATTCCCACAGACAATTGATGTTTTAAAAACCAGGTCAGAACCTCTGGGAATTGAATTAAAAATTTCTTCACCTGATAAATTTGAATTGACCGATAATGTATTCGGGCTGCTCGTTCAATATCCTAACCAAGATGGTGAGATAATAGATTATACTCCATTATTCGAGGAAGCAGCAGAAAAGAACATATTAAAAGTTGTTGCCGCTGATATTATGAGTTTGACATTGCTCAAACCTCCGGGTGAGTTCGGCGCAGATTGTGTCGTTGGTTCAACACAGCGGTTTGGTGTCCCAATTGGATTCGGCGGACCTCATGCCGGTTACTTTGCAACTAAAGAAGAATTTAAACGGCAAGTTCCGGGACGAATTATCGGGATATCGGTTGACAAAAACGGCAGCACTGCTTATCGGATGGCTTTACAGACTAGAGAACAGCACATCAAAAGAGAAAAGGCAACAAGTAATATTTGTACAGCTCAAGTTCTTCTGGCTATTATGGCGGGGATGTATGCCGTTTATCATGGTAAAAACGGGTTAATAAAAATTGCCGATAGAATAAACAAATTAACTCGTTTATTGGTCGAGTTGTTAAAAGATATGGAGATAGTTCAAGAGAATGAAAACTATTTTGATACCATAAAAATTAAATTAGACTCTTCCGATAAAGTAGAAAAAGTTAAAGCTTCAGCAGAATCTAAAGGAATAAATTTAAGATATATTGATGAAATTAGAATTGGAATTTCTATCGGCGAGTCAACTCTCCTTTCGGATATAATCGAAATTGCAGATATTTTCAGAAAAAATTACGGTATTGACTTAATTGACAAAAATGATCTTAACGTAAAGGAATATAATGAGTTACCAGCATCAGTTAAAACTGACTTTAATAGAAAAACTGATTTTCTTGCTCATGAGGTTTTTAATAAGTATCATTCTGAAACTGAGTTAATGCGATATATAAAACGCTTGGAGAATAAAGACCTTTCGCTTACAACTTCGATGATCCCGCTTGGTTCATGTACAATGAAACTGAATGCAGCAAGTGAACTGATCCCGGTTTCTTGGACTGAGTTTTCACAGCTTCATCCATTTGCCCCGGCGGATCAGTGGCAGGGTTATAAAGAATTATTTGATAAACTGGAAGATCAGCTCTGTAAAATAACCGGTTTTTCTGCTGTTTCATTTCAGCCAAACTCCGGAGCGCAGGGCGAGTATGCAGGTCTTATGGTGATTCGTGAATATCATAGATCTCGCGGTGAAGAGCATCGTAATATTGTACTGATCCCTTCATCGGCACATGGTACAAATCCGGCAAGTTCTGTTATGGCAGGCAATAAAGTTGTTATTGTTAATTGTGATAAATACGGCAATGTTGATCTCGATGACTTAAAAGAAAAAGCCGAATTACATAAGGAAAATCTTTCTGCAATGATGCTGACTTATCCTTCAACGCACGGTGTATTCGAACATAAAGTTGTTGAAATGTGTGAAGCTATACATGATAACGGCGGTCAAGTTTATATGGACGGGGCAAACATGAATGCACAGGTCGGATATACAAATCCGGCAGCGATAGGAGCGGATGTTTGTCATCTTAATCTGCATAAAACATTTGCAATTCCACATGGCGGAGGCGGTCCGGGTGTCGGTCCAATCGCCGTTGCAGAACATTTAGTTCCTTTCTTACCTGGACACTCGGTTGTTAATATCAACAGAAAGAATTCCATTCATGCGGTTTCCGCTGCTCCTTGGGGAAGCGCTAGTATTCTGCCTATTTCTTATGCTTATATTCGTATGATGGGAGAAGAAGGATTAAGAAAAGCAACGGAGTTGGCAATCATAAATGCTAATTATATTAAAGCAAAATTGAGCAAATATTATGATGTCCTATATACCGGTATTAATGGTAATGTGGGACATGAACTTATTTTTGATATGAGGGAGTTCAAAAAAACAGCAAATATTACAGAAGTTGATATTGCAAAGCGATTAATGGATTACGGGTATCATGCTCCCACGGTTTCATTTCCCGTTCACGGAACTTTGATGATCGAACCGACCGAAAGTGAATCGAAAGCAGAGCTTGATAAGTTTTGCGATGCAATGATCTCGATCAGAAATGAAATTGAAAAAAGGGGAATTAGATGTAGAAAATAATCCTTTAAAGAATGCTCCGCATACAGTACTCGAAACAACAAGCAAAAATTGGGAGCATCCGTATGACCGTGAAACCGCGGCATTTCCTTTACAATATTTAACTGAATATAAGTATTGGCCCTCGGTTGCAAGAATTGACGATGCCTATGGTGATAGAAATCTGGTATGCAGCTGCTTACCGATCAGTGAATATGAAAAGGAGGAATAGAATTGGAGATATGTAAAATATTAGAAGATTCAGAAACAATTGCCGTAGTTGGTATTTCTAGCAACCCGAATAGAATGAGCAGAATAATTGCAAACTATCTTATTCATTATGGTTATAATGTTGTTGGTGTAAATCCTGGTAAACCGAAAA
>QILJ01000040.1 GCA_003233295.1 Ignavibacteria bacterium
CGCCTGATCAAATTATTTTCAAAGTAATACCGGAATATCAAATCAGACTCACTCAGCTTCTGAACGGCGAAATTGATTTGATGGAGGATATGCAAACCGACGACATTAAAAAATTAAAGAGTAAGGGAAATATAAAAGTTGTACCGATAAGCGGAAGGGATTTCGATTATATTGCATGGAACAATATCGATCCGAAAAAGTACAGCAGAAACGGCAGCGTCACGAAAAATATTTTCTTCGGCTCTGCCAATGTAAGAAAGGCTTTAACCTATGCTCTAAATAGAAAAGCCGTTATCAATGAATATCTGAGCGGTTACGGTCAGTTATCAGTTGGACCGGTTTCGCCAATATTTAAAAATATATTCGATGATTCATTAATCCCTTACGATTATAATTCGGCAACATCTAAAAAACTTTTAAGTGATGAAGGGTGGAAAGACAGCAACGGTAACGGAACTATTGATAAGAACGGAGTTGAATTTGCATTTACTCTTCATATCCCGTCGGGAAATCCGCGCCGTGATTTTGCAGCTTCTCTTTTCAAAAACAATTTACTTGCTGTCGGCATTGATGTGACCATAGAGCAAAATGAACTGGGCACATTTATCGATAATTTATTCGCCAAACAGTATGATGCCTGGATGGCGGCTTGGGTTGTACCGATTCCTATTAACTTAAGGATATCCTGGTATTCGGAGTTAGAGGAAACGCCTTTGAACTTTGCAAGTTATCAAAACAAAGAAGTGGATAAACTTCTTGATAACATTCAAAATGGTTCTTCAAGTGATATTAATACAGATTATAAAAAGATTCAGAAGATCATTCACAATGATGAACCTTATTCTTTTTTATATTGGGTTGATAATATTGTTTCGTACAACAAGAGGATTACGAAGATCAATATTAGTCCCTTGGGAAGTGTGCGTCATTGCTGGTTATGGAGAATTAATTAACTTTGATAAAACCTCCGAGGTTTTTAGTTCGATATTGAGGTTTAAACCTCGGAGTTTTAATTATGTACTATTGAGATAATGAATTAAATAAATGAAAAAAAGTAAATTGATAATTTTTATTCGTAGAGTTCTCACTTCAATATTGGTCTTGTTTTTATTGATTTCTTTTGTCTTTGTAATAATTCGGTTATCTCCCGGCGATCCGGCTCAAAAATATCTTTCGCCGAAATTAAGTCCGAAACTG
Source organism: Ignavibacteria bacterium (assembly GCA_003233295.1). The sequence goes on from QILJ01000040.1 coordinate 1,198, forward strand.
CACGAAGAGATAGCTAACTCATATCATTTGGATAGCCCGATTGCAGAACAATATATCACTTTTGTTAAAAACATTTTTGTCGGAGATTTAGGAATATCATACACATACCGTAAACCTGTTGTTTCGGTAATTGGACAGTATTTGCCTTTTACTATTTTCTTTTCGATAACAGCATTCATCCTTCAAATTATTTTCAGTTCACTGCTTGTATATTTTGCAGTTAGGTATAAGGGTGGAATAATTGATAAACTTCTTACGACAAGCTCTATGGTCATTTACGCAGTTCCGGTTTTTCTATCAAGCATTTTTCTTATCTATATCTTTTCATATCAAATGAATGCTTTTTCTTCATCGGGAATTCGTTCTTTTAATTTTGATGAATTATCGGTGATGGGAAAGTTATTGGATTATATTAAACATCTGCTTCTTCCTTTAATTGCAATTAGTTTAACAGGTATTCCAATATTTTATAAATATTTGAGAGATTCGATAATCAGTAATTTGAATTCATTGTATGTAATGAACTTAAGTTCGCTTGGTATAAGCAGGAAAGAAATAATATTAAAGTATGTTCTGCCGAATTCAGTTAATTCCGTAATTGCAGTTGCCGGCATTGAACTTGGTATTCTTCTTGGCGGAACGGTAATTGTAGAAACTATTTTTTCGCTTCCGGGTATGGGACAGTTAACAATGAACGCAGTACTGGCAAGGGATTATCCTCTCGTAGTCGGATGTACAATTACTGCCGGGATATTGATATTGCTTGCTAATATGGTCGCCGATGTTATCAGGGTCTCAATTGATAAAAGATTATTAAAAGAGTTAATGACATAAATGTTAACGAGATTAAAAATATGGATGATCATCATTCTGCTGCTGCTGTTCCTTATTGTTTTAAGGTTTCAGCTGATTAGCAGCGGTATCAAACTTCTGTATTTATTTATCATCTCTTTATTTAGTAATCCAAGTGAAGTTTGGAGACAGTTTGATTTCGCCACAATAGACATACTTACTTCAGTGATATTGATTTTTACAATTCCTGTTATGATTTATAAAAATAGAAACAGATGGAAATTCTTAGGGCGGAATGTTTCACTTATTTCGTTCAGCATAATAGTTATATCAATTATTTTTGTTTTTGCACCGGTAATAACAAACTATAATCCGAATTTTCAAAATAGTTTAAAAGTAACAAGGTTTTTATCACCCTTACAAAGAGTGCAGAAAATTTATTTTAAAGAAAATTCAAGAGATTCTAATACAAGGGATTTGGCAGTTCAGAAGAAAAAGGCAATAAGATCTGCGGTTGATGAAAGCTTTATCTACTTTGACGCTCTTAAAGTCAAAAATGATTCTGTAATTATTTTTCAATCGGGAGTCGTCAAGTCATTTCCCAAAGAGAAAATTATTTTTAATGACGGCAAACCAAAGGTTGATTCCAGAATTTTTTTGTTGGGAACGGATGAATTGGGAAGGGATATTTTCTCGCGTATAGTTTATGGTTCAAGAATATCAATTGTTATTGGTATATTCTCGGTATTATTGTCGCTGGTGCTGGGGATGCTGTTCGGATTTATTGCCGGTTATTACGGCGGCTACTATGATCTTGTGATAAGCCGGATAACAGATATGTTCATGACGGTACCCTCAATCTTTTTTATTATAATGGCATTAGCGTTTTTCGGTAATTCATTACTCTCAATTATTGTTGTACTTGGATTTTCAGGCTGGATGGGTTTATTTAAAATTGTTAAGGGAGAGATAGTTCTAATCAAGAAAAAAGATTATTTTGTAACATCAAAAAAATTAAAACTACCGGTTAAAAATTTGCTGTTTAATGAGATATTACCTGTAATGATAATTCCGGTTGTTGTGAATGTTGTTTTTCAATTTAGTAATGTTATACTTGCTGAATCGTCACTGAGTTACTTAGGCTTAGGCTCCGGGCTAAACTATCCGTCATGGGGCTCTATGATACTCTCAGGGCAGCATTACATGGCTCAAGGCTGGTGGCTGATAGCTTTTCCGGGCTTTGCATTGATAATAACTTTATTAACATTTAATCTCTTCGGAGAAAAGATAAAATCATATTACAATCAAACAGATAACAGTTAAATGATTAACGATAGATATTCCATAATAAATAAATTAGGAGAGGGAAGAGCCAAAGTTTTTTCCTGCTCGGATAAATTTAATCCGGAAAGTAAGTTTGCGATCAAAATATTATCTTACACTTCCAACAATGATGAACTCCAATCTTTTGATGATGAATATGAACTGCTTAGGAAGTTTGATCATCCAAATATCATCACAGTTTTTTCCAAGTCAAAAATATTAACGCTGGATAGTTTCGAGAAAACAGAATTCCATATATCAGAGAATGATAAATTTTTTGTGATGGAATATGTTGACGGTATTAATATCGACCGGTTTCAAGATCTGAAAAGTGAAACTGTTTTACTGCAAGTATTAGATCAATTATCCTCTGTGCTCTATTATCTTCATCAGGCAAATTATGTTTACTTCGATTTAAAACCGGAGAACATACTTATTGTAAACGATAATGATAAACCGATTTTAAAACTTATTGATTTTGGATTATCAAGTTACTTGCCGGAAATTGAAGATGATTATGCAAAGGGAACTGCAGAGTTTATTGCTCCGGAAATACTAAACAAGGAAAATCCGGATCATCGTGCCGATCTCTATTCACTTGGAATTTTGTTGTATAAACTTGCGTATGGTAAATTTCCGTTTGATACAACTGGTGAACTTGAAATTTATCATGCACATTTGCAGAAAAAATTTGATTATCCTGCATGCCGTTACTCACATAAAGTTGTAAGCGTTATTCAAAAATTGCTAGAAAAATCTCCCGATAACCGTTATCAATCTGCACTCGAGTTTTATGACGATCTGGAAAGGGAAATAGCATATCAATTAAAACTGAATTTCAGACCTTTGTTCCAATTTATTCCCCGCACGGGTTTATTTAAGAATATTGATGCTTTTTGTTCTCCATCTAACGACTCAAACATTCTAATATTGAGCGGTGAAAGGGGAAGTGGAAAAAGTGAATTTCTTCAGTACACTAACAGAGTAAAATCCGACACGGTTTTAATTGATATTTCCAGTTTTATTAGAAGTTCTAGTTTCTGGAAACAATTTTTTAACAGACTTATCTATTCGGATTTCCTTTATAATCACATTGATGAATCACTTGAGCATTATATATCTCTTCATATTGATGATAATTCTAGTAATTTACTCACAGAACTAAAAACGATTTTTGCTAAGATATCCAAAAAGATCAAATTTGTTTTGCTGATAGATGATATTGGAAATACAAGTCCGAGAATTCTTGAAACATTTACTGAACTGTTTCCGATTCTGCAAGCAAATAATATAAAGATTATTGTAACTCAGAATAATGATTCGGAAAAACTTTTTAACCGGCTTGAAAATAAATCTGAGCTTTCCATTAATACATTTAGCGAAGAAGAAGTTATTCAGTTGATTGATTCGAGCTATCAAGATAGTTTCCCCAAAGGGGAATTAAAGAAGCTTGTTTTATCATACGCAGATAGGAATCCGAAGAACATCGCAAATTTCATTTTCAACATGATAGTATCCGGGGTTATTGATTATGCTTACGATGAAGTGAAATTTAATACTGATCCAGAAGTTCTGAACAAAACGTTAGAGTCTCAGGATTTTATATATGAAAAAATGTATAATGATCTTTTGCAGAATGAACTGATAGTGCTGGAAATAATTTCTCTTTTCAATGGTGAAATATCTGTCGAAATTATTTCGAAAATTTTGGGAACTTCTAAAAAGGGAATTTACTCGATAATAGCATCGTTGCGCAGTAAGAATGTAATTAAAAGCGCTGCGAGAAATCTTGACCCGGTTTTTACAAATGACGGGTTTAAAAAACATATTTATCAGAATATTAAAGATAAGAAAGCCTTGCATCTGAAAACCGCTCAAGCAATAAGACAAAATTCGGTAGAATTAAACTCATTAGTTTTTGCCGAACAATTTGAATTAGCTGACCGGTTTGATCTTGCAAAAGAGATAATTGACGAAGCGATTGTAAACCCGGTGGTAAATGTTTTCCCCAAATCATTAAGAGAATTATTAGAAAGAAAACTCAGTTATAAGTTAACACTTGACGATGAAATTGAGACATTGAAAAAATTGATTTCAGTTTTTGTGGATATTGGAGAATTCCTCCTCGCAGAAAGTTATCTTAAAAAGTTAGAGAAAAAGAAACTTGATCAAAATTCTGTAATACAAAAAAATAAACTGCTCGGCATTACATTAATAAATTTAGGCGAATTGAGCAGAGGATTGAAAATTCTAAAATCAATTGCAGATAAAATTGAAAAAGAACGAAACAAGATCCTTTTTGAAATGGCAAGCGCTCATCTGGAACTAAATGAATTTAAAGAAACAGAAGAACTTTGCAACGAGATTATAAGCACTGAAAAAAATGATCATGAATTGCTCGGACGGGTTTATAATCTTATCGGGCTTTCGGCTTTGTATAAAGGTTCTGAATTAAGCAAGGTGATGGAGTATTTCAGCTCAGCGTTCAAGGAATACAGCAAGATCAATAACCTTTTACGAATTGCTTCCATTGAAGTTAACATCGGAAATATTTCTTTCCTAATGGGTAATTTTTCTGAAGCTGAGAAACATTGGAATAAGGCGCTGCAGATAAACCAATCAATTGGCAATGTTTCTCAGGAAGCGCAGATATTACTCAACTATGGTGTATTCAACTATGAGAGGGCAAAATATGAAAAAGCAGTAGAGCTATATCAGCAAGCAGGTGCAATTTTTAAGGGGCTTGGCGATAAAAAAGACCAGGGTTTGGTACTTACAAATCTTGGAGAAACTTATCTGGCAATTTGTGAATATCAGCTTTCTTATGATTCATTAATTGAATCTCAAAAGATATTCAAAAAAATTAAAAATGAAATTGAGCTTACTGAATCGTTAATGTTGCTTGCAAAACTTTATTGGGTTATTGGAAATGGAACTCAGTTACATGATATAATTAAAAAAATAAATAAAATT
>QILJ01000329.1 GCA_003233295.1 Ignavibacteria bacterium
TCCGGAGTGCCTGCAGCAATGATCTTACCACCGTGCTCTCCTCCACCCGGACCGAGATCAATAACATGATCGGCAACTTTTATAACATCCAAATTATGCTCAATCACTACAACAGTGTTCCCTTTATCAACTAGTTTCTGCAAAACGTTCAGCAGAATTCGTACATCCTCAAAGTGAAGTCCCGTTGTCGGCTCGTCCAATACATACAATGTTTTACCAGTACTGACTTTACTCAATTCCGTAGCAAGTTTCACACGCTGGGCTTCCCCGCCGGATAAGGTAGTAGCCTGCTGTCCCAACTTGATATAACCCAATCCAACATCATGGAGCGATTTGATCTTTCGAATTATTCTCGGATGATCTTTGAAGAATTCAACCGCCTCTTCGATCGTCATATCTAGTACATCATTTATCGATTTCGTTTTGTACAGCACTTCCAATGTTTCATGGTTATACCTCTTTCCGCCGCAGACTTCGCATGTAACATGGACATCGGGCAGAAAATTCATCTCAATTTTCTTTAGTCCGGCACCTTGGCATTCCTCGCATCTGCCGCCTTTTACGTTGAAGCTGAATCGTCCCGGTTTGTAGCCCCTCACTTTCGACTCGGGCAGTTCGGTATAAAGATCACGAATAAAAGTGAATAATCCGGTGTATGTTGCTGGGTTGGAACGCGGGGTTCTGCCAATTGGCGATTGATCAATCTCAATTATTTTATCGATATGATCAAGCCCTTCAACACTATCAAAAGGAAGCGGAACAACTTTTGAGTTGTATATCTTCTTCAATAAAATTCTGACCAGCGTATAGTTGATAAGTGTGGATTTACCCGAACCACTTACGCCGGTAACAACAGTAAAAGTTTCCAAAGGTATTTCAAGATCAGCCGATTTAAGATTATTGCCCTTTGCTCCAATGACTTTTAATACATTACCACTTCCCTTTCTTCTTTCGTTCGGAACCTCAATTGAAATTTTATTTTTAATATAGTCCAGAGTAAGGGAATGACATTTCCCATTTGATTTCAGAAGATTATCAGCACGATCGGCAAGACAAACTTCTCCACCGTACTCACCTGCCCTCGGACCCAAGTCAACAATATAATCGGCATTTTCAATTGTCTCTCTGTCGTGTTCTACAACTATTACCGTATTACCGAGTTCACGAAGGTCTTTAAGCGAGTTTATCAATTTGATATTGTCACTTTGATGAAGTCCGATGCTCGGCTCATCAAGCACATAAAGAACTCCAGCCAAGTGAGTGCCAATTTGTGTAGCCAGTCTTATCCTCTGCGATTCACCGCCTGATAATGTTCTTGCGCCGCGTGAAAGTGTTAAATAGTTCAGCCCGACATTAAGGAGAAAATCCAGCCGCTCTGTTATCTCTTTCAATATTGTAGTGGCGATAAGCTTTTCTCTATCGGTTAATTTCAAATCCATATAAAACTGTTTTGTTCTTTCAATTGAGAGAGCTGTAACTTCACTGATATTCTTTCCACCAATTGTAACGGACAGCGATTCTTTCTTAAGTCTTCCTCCGCTGCAAACCTCGCATACACTGGTTGTCATATATGCTTCAGCCCATTCTCTTATCTTATTTGATGAAGATTTTTCAAAATAATGCTGAATGTAATTAACAACTCCGGAGAACTTATGCTTGTACTTAACGCTTTTACCACCACCGTATGTATAAATAAAAGGAATTTTCTCCTTTGAACCATAGAGCAGAATTTCTTTTTGCTCTTTAGTTAAATCCTTAAGTTTTGTATCAAATGTAAAACCGTAATATTCAGCAACTCCCTCAAGCTGGTTGAAGAACCAAATATTCCTCGGTTTGCCCAGCGCTTCAATTCCGCTTTGGTTTATTGTCTTTTCCCAGTCTGGTATTATCATATCAATATTAAGCTTCTTCTTCTCTCCCAATCCTTCACATGCCGGACACGAGCCATAAGGAGAATTGAATGAAAAAGAGTTCGGCGCTAACTCCTGATAACTGATACCGCAATGGTGGCATGCAAGGTCTCTGCTGAAAATTCTATCCTCTTTTTCCGCATTGACTATTACACTGCCGTTACCGTAATTCAGCGCAACCTCAATCGATTCGTTTATTCTTGTTCGTGATTTACTGCTGACTTTCAATCTGTCAACCAATATTTCAATATTATGAATTTTGTATCGATCGACTTTAAAACCTTTTTCAAGTTCAACCACTTCTCCGTCAACCCTTGCACGGATAAAACCGTCACGCAGAATGTCATCGAAAAGCTCGCGGTAATGACCTTTCCTTCCTCTAACAACCGGAGCAAATATCTGAATTCTCTTATCTTGATAATTTTCAAATACAATATCTATTATCTGTTCGGATGATTGCTTCTTTACAACCCGTCCGCAGTTATAGCAATGCGGTGTGCCGACTCTCGCATAAAGCAGTCGCATAAAATCATATATCTCGGTCACTGTTCCAACTGTTGAGCGAGGATTACCCGAAGTGGATTTCTGTTCGATAGAAATTGACGGGCTTAATCCTTCTATCAGATCGACATCAGGTTTTTCAAGGAGATTGAGAAACTGCCTAGCATAAGCAGAGAGTGATTCTATATAACGGCGCTGTCCTTCTGCATAAATAGTATCGAATGCCAGAGATGATTTACCGGAACCGGATAGCCCCGTAATAACAATAAACGAATCTCTTGGAATGACAAGATCGATATCCTTTAAATTATGCTCGCGCGCTCCTTTTATTACAATATTATTATCTGAATACATTAAAATCTTTTCGATTATTTAAAGCTTTTATTTTACGTATTGTATTGCTTAAAATCAATTTATTTCTTAAGAAATAATTAACCCGGATTAAACGTACACATCCGTTGAACACAAGTATTGTCATTATTAGACCACAACTGTTTTGAACATCATCGTTTTTTTCTATTGCACAATCTCGGTTGAACAATAAATATCTCTGTTGGTTTATGTCCAATTAAATTGTCTTCTCTTTATATTTGTCTACTTTTTTCCCTATTTTTTGAAAAACGTTTTCAAATTCCATTATGATAATGAAAAATTTATATTTTTTACAATTTCTTGATTACTTTATACGATCAAAAACACACAGGGTTATAATGAACAGAAATAATAAAATAATTATTATGATCTTTATTCTTCTATCTGTTTCACAAGCTCAAACCGGTGGAATTGTGTTAGAAAATAATACAATAAAAGTTGTATTCAATAAAGATACCGGAGCTATCGAACAATTAATAAGTAAACAAACTAATTGGAAAATCGAGAATCGATCGGAACTTGGACTTTCTTTCTATATGAGTGTTCCCCTACCTGATCAGCGTTTTAATCCAATACTTGGCAGCAAACAGGGAAAAGCGGTAACTAAATTCAATAAAGAAATACAGAAAGTCACATTCATATGGAAAAATCTAAACAGTGAAAAAGGCGGTAAGTTAAATATAACTTTCAAAGGGACAGCTCAATTAACCGAAAAAGGTTTGATCTTTACCGGGGAAATTGTGAATAACAGTCCTTATGTTGTTGAGACAGTCCGCTGGCCGATGCTCGGTGATCTCACAATTCCTGACATGACAGAAAGTTTTTCCCAGATGGGAATGGATTACGGTGGTATGAACAAATTTGAGATCTATCCGAAATTCCAGAATGAACCTGGATACTTTGCAGTTGATAATCCTTCCAACTGGATGGAAACGCCTACAGCACCGTTCGCCTTGCTGGGCAACGAAAAAGAAGGCTTGTATATTGGTTACCACGACACAACAGCAAGAGATCTACTCCAATTCAAAACGGAACTTAAACCTGGATATGTAAGCTACGAGTTATGGGATACCGGCGTAAATCCTACAACCGATTCATTAGCCGGAAAGCCGGTTCATTACGAATTCTACACCACCCACTTCCCTTTTGTTCTTCCGCTGGAAACTGTAAACTTGAAACCGATCGTCATCAAGCCGTATAAAGGTGATTGGCATAAGGGCGCTGATATTTATAAAGAGTGGCGTGCTACGTGGTTCAAAGCTCCGCAATCTCCAAAGTGGTTTACCGAAGTCCATTCTTGGCAGCAGATACATATGAACAACCCGGAAGATGATATTAGATATACATACAAAGACTTACTAAAAATTGGAAAGGATTGCGCTGAGAACGGTGTGAAAGCAATTCAAGTGACTGGCTGGACTAAAGGCGGGCAGGATAGAGATAATCCCTCACACGATATTGATCCCCGTTTGGGAACTTGGCAGGAACTTCATGATGTGATATCGGAAGTGCAGAAGTTAGGCGTAAAGATCATTCTATTTACAAAATTCACTTGGGCAGATCGTGAAACGGATTGGTATAGAAACGAACTTATTAAATACGCTACAAAAGACCCTTACGGTTATCCGCATTACCACAGAGGTTATGCGTATCAAACGGATGTTCAGCTAGCTGAGATAAATACTCATCACTTCTCCCCGATGTGTCATCTTTCATCTGATTGGCGCAAGATTGCCGATGCAGAATTTACAAAGACTTTGGATCTCGGCGCTGACGGAATGCTCTTCGATGAAAATCAGCATCACGGCGGCGCTAAGTACTGCTATGATAGATCACATGGACATAAAGTCCCGGCTCACATCTTTGCCGGTGATGAGTTACTTGCCGAGGGATTTGAGAAAATTAAAAACGAAAGGAATCCCGATTATATTTTTGCCGGTGAAGGCAACTATGATCTTGAATTCAGACAATATCACCTCTCGTATTTCCGCGTTGATCTGGATCATATTCCTATGCATAGATATGTTGCTCCGGACGAAGAGATGATGATCGCAATTTCCGGATATAATGATCGCAACTTGGTCAACACTGCTCTGCTCTATCAATACATCATAAGTTATGAACCTCGTAATTTTAAAGGAAGGTTAAGTGAATTTCCTATGACCTTAGCTTACGGCAAAAAGGTTGACTCACTTCGCAGAAGGTATAAGAATTTTCTCTGGAATGGTGAGTTTCATCATACAGTCGGAGCGGAAGTCCTAGCTGACGGAAAAGATTATGATAAATACTCTGTTTATACTGATAATACAACCGGGAAAAAAGCCGTCGTGATAGCGAATTTTGACTATGATAAACCTATTGAAATAAAAGTTGAATTTGACAAATATAAGGGACAACTTTTCTCTGTATCACCCGAAAATCCCGATCCGGAGAGCTTCAATGGAACAGGAAAAGTTCCGACAAATTCTGCAATAATAGTTTTTGAGAAATAGAAAAAGATAGGATATTAAAATGAACAGTAAACTCAAAATTGGAATAGTTGGAGTAGGTAACATAGCTGATATTCATGCGCAAGCTTTAATTGAATCATCAAATGCAGAACTTGTTTCTGTCTATAGCCGGAATGAAAATAATGCGCATAACTTTGGCAATAAATATAATATCTCATGGCATACGGATTGGAATGATTTTATTTCAGATAAAGATCTTGATGTTGTTTCAATCTGCACTCCTAATGGAACTCATCTTGATTATGGTAAAAAAGCAGCAGACGCAAAAAAACATGTTATTGTAGAAAAGCCTATCGAAGTTACTATTAAACGAGCACAACAATTGATAGATGTTTGTGAGGAGAATGATGTTAAATTAGCTGTTATTTATCAAAGTCGATTTATTGAAAATATCAGCGATTTGAAAAAGCAGTTAGACAAAGATGCACTAGGCAACCTCTTTATGGGTGATGCATATATAAAGTGGTACCGCTCACAAGAATATTATAACAGCGGCGCTTGGCGGGGAACAATTGCACTTGACGGCGGCGGTGTTCTGATCAACCAGGCAATTCATACTGTTGACCTACTCCAATGGCTAATGGGCGATGTGGAAAACATCTTTGCTCAAACCGGAACATTTACTCATAAGCTAGAAGGTGAAGATAATGCAGTGGCTACGCTGCGCTTCAAGAACGGGGCGATCGGAGTAATTGAAGCTTCAACATCAGTGCAGCCTGCTCAGCCGAGACGAATTGAAATCCATGGTGAGAAAGGAAGTGTAGTAGTCAACGGCGATGATGTTGAAATATCTATCGTTGGTGAAGCAGATGATGAAAATACTGCTGATGATGGAGATGTTCATTCAGCAGGTGCTTCAAGTCCTTTTAGCGGTTTCTCAATCGAGCCTCACAAAAAACAGTTTGAAGCTATAGTTGAAGCAATAAATAACGATGAAACACCGCCTGTTTCCGGTGAGGAGAGTATAAAATCATTGGGCAATTGTTAAGGCAATATATGAATCGGCTAAAAACAATGCCAATATAAACTTAGATGAATTTATTAAAAATTCTCTTAGATTTTAAGATCCCCAAATGGAAAATATCTATTTGAGCGAAATTGATAAACTCCTCAGCAACGATATTTTATGTCTCAAACATTTCCGGGAATCGTCTGATCACTAATTGCCCGATGATCTCCGCAATGTCATCAAAAGATAATAAATTTGTATTTATTGTAAGATGGTACAATAGCGGATCATCAATATCCTTGTGGTAATATTTCTTAATATGATCTCTTCTAGCTTTGTCTTCCTTTTTGATAAAGTTGTAAGTGGTCTTCTTATCATAACCGTATAACTTCTGAGCAGTTTCAACTCTAACCAACTCTAACTTTTAACGGGGCAACCAAACGGATGTGATATGCATTCGATAAATTAGCCGTTATAATATTTCCTCCCCTGCCGACAATTATTACATTACCGAGTTCAGCAAGTTGATAAATTGTCTTGGAGATTTTATGAAATAATTTTAATCGCGACGGATGAATACCAATCAATTCATTGAGCATTGAATCCATTGTCGAGGTCTTTTCTTCCGTCATGAACTTATTGAGTCTATCCGGCAGATTATTATCCTCCAATACTTTCTTGATCAAGTTCTTATCAAAATATGCCCACTCAATTGATTTATCCTTTACATGCGTTTTAAAATATTGTATGAGTTTTTCACAGATTACCTCAGCGCCAATTCCGGTTTCCCTTGAAATGGTAATCGCCGGACCAGGATTCAGTTTGCGCATTTTTAATTTTGCTTCTTCTGAAAGTTTAGTGTGCGTTTCTATATAGAGTCGAACTTTCTCGAGTGGTGTTAATGTCTTTTTCATCGCTCCTCCTTTAATTTATTACCAATATTCAAGAGGAATAGGAATTATATGTATATATACAATATTTTTATGACAATTGAAATTTTATTTTTGGAATTTGATAAAATGAGCTGAGATACTTCTACAAAACGATTATTAAATAAACTCCTCCTAACATCAGAAGTGTTGCGATACTTCTATGTAACAAGGCATGTTCGGAAAATATTTTCCCTCCGATAATCGTTGCAAAAAATATCGATGTTCGTTTGATTGAAAGGACAAGCGCTACCGGAGCTATTTTCATTGCCTCTAATAATAAATAACGATATCCAATAGTAAACAATGCAATCAAGATGATCCAATAATACTGCTGCGTTTCAACATTTTTAATTAATTTATAGAGATAGGTAGATAAGTTCATATATTAACATTAAAAAA
>QILJ01000334.1 GCA_003233295.1 Ignavibacteria bacterium
GTTACTTGATATCTGTAGTTAAGAGCAGTAGAGACTTGGTATAAGAATAGTTAATTTAAACAAGGCGGGTCACAGAGTTACACAAAGAAGACACAAAGTCACACAGAGGAAAACTTCATTGCAAAGCTAGTTTGTAACTTCTAAAATCTAGAATCCAGTATCCATCATCCAGTATCCAGCTATACCAACGCGCTCACATTACCGGAATCTTTTACAAAAAGACACGACGATTTAGTAAGTTCAGTTGTCTCGCGCATAAAGTCAAATTCAAATTTATGACCGACTCCAAAGATATTCATATCTGCCCGCGGAGCTTTTTGCAGCGCTTCGTTAAAACTTCCGGTCAGAACGTAAAACTCCGATAGGGAAGGAAGGCGCGTCTGGTCACTAAGTCTATACAAAAAGCTGTATAATCTTTTTTTATCACTTTCATTTTCAGCAACGGTAACAAGATTGATCTTTCCGCCCCAGTTAGACTGAAGCTGAAGTGTAATCAAAATTGCCAAGTGCCAGTTCGGACTTCTATCGCGGAGCCAGATGTTAACATCATTCTGCAGTCCAAATGCAACCCTAGGATGCTGACGAAGTATTAAAGTTCCCAGTTCATATTTCGTTGCAATATCAACTATGCTCTGTATCTTACCATCTTTCTCAGGATTAGAACCAAGCGTTAAGAAGAGAGTATTTGGTCTGAAAGCCCCGGCTTTCAAAGTCTGGATAACTAATTTACTGCCGTGAATAAAATCACTATCTTCAATAACAGTTGAATTGACCAAAATACCCTCATTATCAAGCGGCTGCAGAAGTTCTTTCAGATTCTGACTGCTTTTCTCATCCGGAGTCGGTTTAACAGTGAAAGCAAAAATACTTCCGACCGGGTGAGTAATATTTCTGATAAATAATAACGGACCGCCCCATTCCTCAGGATTTTCAATCGGTAAAAGGATATCCGGTTTCCAAACAATTTGATGGAGCGGGAACTTGGATGCAATGCGCGATGCTTTTTCAGCAAGAGCCAAAAACATTCCGCCGCGAATATCTCCCCAATCCGAGTTTAGACCCTGCTTTGTTAAATAATAATATATTGCAATGATCGTTATGATAGCAATTATACCGAATATCGGATCGATCAGGAAGATTATCAAATTTGATCCGAGAAATCCGATAAGAGGGACAAGTTTCGGGATCTTAAAAGTCGGTCGGAAACTGATAATGTGCATACTCTGCTGAATGAATACCACAAGGTTCAAAGTTCCGTAAGTAATGAGAAAGAACATTGTTATCAACGTAGCAAGTGCGTTAAAATCACCGAGGGATAAAGGGAGCAGGATAAACAGCCCTGTAAAGACGATAGCATTTCTCGGTTCTCCTGTTTCCGCCTTCTTCTCAAAGAAATTATGAAATATGATTGTTTTATGTTCAGCTAAAGCCTGCAGGATTCTGGGAGCGCCAATCAGGCTGCCAAGCGCTGATGAGAATGTTGCCGATAAAATGCCGATAATGACCAGCGGTCCCCACCAAGCTTTATCTACCATTATCATCTGGTTGCTGCGCAGTTCTTCCGGCGAAGCGACTATAGATAATCCATAAGCTAGAATGATGTATATTATCATTGTTACACCAATTGCACTCAACGTTCCTTTTGGAATTGCCTTCCTCGGATTCCGCAACTCTCCCGAGAGGTTAGCTCCTGCCATAATTCCCGTAACGGCAGGGAAAAACACTGCGAAAACTCCCCAGAAATTTGCATCGTCAAATGTCCCTATAAGATAGCTGCCGGATGCTGTTTCATAAGGCGAGAGTAGGAAAGAGACGATTGAAAGTACAATTATACCCAATATAAAATATTGTACTCTAATGGCGAACACAGTACTGACGTATGAGATTGCCATTAATACGAGCCATGCCGTAAGAGAAATTACTATTGCGGGATGATCAGGGAATATCATTAACCAGCCTTCGGTAAAACCGGCGATATAAAGCGCAGCCGAAAGCGACTGCGAAATGTAAAATGGAATTCCGATACTTCCGCCGGCTTCCAATCCTAATGATTTTGAGATTATAGAATAAGCGCCGCCAGCACCGATCTTGATGTTTGTAGTAATGGATGACATCGATAGACCGGTAGTAATTGTAATAATCTTTGCCAACAGAATAATAGCGATAGCCCCCAGTAACCCGGCGTTGCCAACGACCCATCCAAGCCTTAAGTACATAATAACACCGAGTATGGTTAGTACATCCGGTGTAAAAACTCCTCCGAACGTTCCTAACCTGCGGTGGTCATTATTAGCATTGTGTCTTTTTGACAGCTGTTTGATACGAGCCATCTTTAATAATTCTCCGTTAGTATGAATCTGAAATATAAAGGGAAAAATTGTTAATTGCGAGATTTGATTTGTGGGAAAGAATATTTTCTAATATAATTCATCAGGACAGAATAAATAGCACGCGGATTAAACGGATGTTACGGATCATCACTGATCTAAAAAACTAACGAAGATATCTGTTTTACTGTTGGTAGAATTGGCTGAAAGCAGTTTCAACATCATCCACAATGTTGAATACCCTATCCAGACCGGAAAGCAAGAAAGTTGTAGTGGTCATTTTCGATAAGTCAACAACAATAGTCATTTCTCTATCTTGCTTGCGTAATTTTTTCAGTAGGGAGACCATAACGCCTAAAAATGTTGAATCGATAAACTCAGATAATGACACATCCAAAATAATTTTTTTATAATCAGATTCATAAATACCATTCAAAAACTCTTTGAACTCAGCAGCTTTGTCTGTAGTACATCTTAGAATATTAACATAAACTAATGTTATAAATTCATAGTTGAACTGTTCAAAGTGGACTGAGTAGTTTCTTCTGATCTCGTAACCGGAAGGTAGTATAAAATCAGGCGGGTCAATTGTTAATTCCACGGGTTTGATAGTTTTATCTTCAGTTTGTCCAGACTCCGGTTCATAATCAATAAGTTTATCTAAGATCGCACTTTCATCGTTCGGTATTTCAACTTTTTTATCTTTCAATTCCTTTTTAACTAGGTTGATTACTTCCTTAGCAAGATTTGATGGCTCTTCTTTTTTCTCATCTACTTTAACCGATTCACGTAGTCTTTCTTTTTCTTTCAAAAGTTCTTTTTCTCTAAGCTCTAATGCTTCACTCTCTTGTAGCAGTTGTTTCTCTGTAAAAATTCTTTCTTTCTCTAATTCCGTTTCTTTTTCTACAAGTTCTTTTTCTTTTTTCGCAAGTATCTCCATCTGCATTTGAATGGTCTCGGTAGAAATATTTTCTTTTTTTCTCAATTCTTTTGTCTTTTCTTCCAATTCTTTTTCAAGATTAAAAATTTTCTTCTCTTTTTCCGAGACAGATTCTATTTGAGATTGTTTTACTTCCAATTCCCTCATTTTCTCGTGAAGTTGCTCCTCAATCATAGCCTTCTCTTCTTCCAAGACTTTAGCCTTCTTCACCCATTCTTCATTATTTAAAGTTTCATGTTTCTCAAATTCTTCCTGTTTTTTATTTATTTCATCAAGTTTTACCTGAAGTTTCTGCTGGGCAATGTTAAGCTCTTTTTCCTTTAAGCTGAGTTTAGTTTCAGCCTCTTCCAATTCTTTTTCTTTTTGAAGAAGTTGTTCAATTTTCTTTTGTTCCGCTTCAAGATTTATATACTTTTGTTTTAACTCTTGTTCGGCAGCAAGTTTTTCCGCTTCAAACTGTGCAGCCTTCTGTGCCAGTTCATTTTCATATTTTTCCAACTTTTCCTGATTAGTAAGATTCAGGTCAAGCTCGGCTTGTTTCTTATCAACCTCAGCTAATTTATTCTTTAGAATTTCTTGAGCAATAGAAAGTTCTTTTTCTTTTTGCTCGTACATCACTTTTGCTTCTTCAAGTTCTTTCTCACGCTGAAGCATTGCTTCAAGTCGTTGCTGGTTTTCTTCTAACTGACGATTCTTCTCTCTTAATTTTTCCTCGGCAGCAAGTTTTTCTCTTTCAAATTCATCAGCTTTCTGAGTAAGTTCTGCTTCGTACTTGTCAAGTTTTTCCTTATTGGAAAGGTTTTCACCAAGTTCGGCAAGTTTGGCATCGGCTTCTTCAAGTTTTTGTTTTAACTGTTCTTGTTCTTCCAGAAGCTCCTTTTCTTTCTGGCTATATGTTTGTCTGGCATCTTCAAGGTCTTTACCGCTTTGTACCTTAACTTCGAGATAGACTTTCTCGTCTTCTAATTCTGATAGTTTAGCTTGTAATTTTCTTTCAGTTTCCAGCTTTTCATTTTCAAATTGTTCGGCTCTTTTAACCAATTCTTCTTCATATTTTTCAAGTTTTTCCTGGTTGGAAAGTTCTCTATCTAATTCCGCTTGCCGCTTATCCGCTTCGGCTATTCTTTCCTCAAGTTCCCTTTGTTCACGCAGAAGTTCTTTCTCTCTTTGGTCAATATCGCGTTTAGAATTTTCTAATACTTCACTTTCTTTAACTAAATTATTTAACTGCTCTTCTTCTTTTTTCAACTCGGCAAGTTTTATTTCAAGCTCTTTTTCAGCGGCTGCTTTTTCTTCTTCGAACTTTGCAGTTTTTTCGGATAATTCTTTTTCGTATGCTTCTAACTTCTGCTGTTCCGAAAGGACTTTTTCAAATTCTTTTTCTTTCTCTTCAAATAATTTCTGCTGATCTTGCTGAAGTTGTTCCAGTTCAAATTTTTGTGATTGGAGCATACTAGCTTTTTCTTCAAGGTCTTTTTCTTTTTCGGTAAGCAGTTCTTCCCGCTCCAGCATTGCCTGATACTCTTTTTCTTTTTCCTCAAGAGCTTCTAATCTTTCTTCAACTTCTCTTTCCATCTTAACTTTTTCTTCTTCAAGAATTTGCTCGCGAAGTTTAAGTTTTTGTTCAAGCGATCCTAACTCACTTTCCTTATTTGTTAATATCTCTTCTTTTTGAAGTACGTAATTTATCTCATTTTTCCTTCTTTCAATTTCTTGGAATTTCTCGTCTAATTCCCTTTCTTTCTGTACAAGGTCTGCTTCACGGGCTAGAGTTTTATCGGCTAATTCTTTTTCTTTTGTCAGTTCTTCAAGTATATGAGTGATCTCTTTTTCGCGTTCTTGCAGTTCCTTTTCTTTTGAAAGAACATTTTCAACCAGTTTTTCCTGCTGAGATAATTCCTTCGATTTTTTGATCAGTTCAATTTCTTTTAGGGCAAGAACTTTAGCTTTTTCGATTGATTCATTAAGAAGGTCTTTCTCCTCTATAATCACATTTACTTTTTTCTGCAGTTCATCTTCTTTCTCTTTCAGTTGATCCAGTTCTTTGAGTAAAGTTTTTTTTGCATTTTCCTTTTCTACTTCGAGGGATTTTTCATTTAAGATAAGAGATTGTTCTTTTTTCTGCAGTTCGTCTAATTCCTGCTGCAGAGCAATTTCGGCAAACTCCTTTTCTTTGCTGAGAGATTCCTTGAACTTGATCAGCTCTCTTTCTTTTTCCGATAGCTCTTGGATCTTTCTGGCAATTTCGGCTTCAGCGGCTTCCTTTTCTTCTTTAAGTATTTTACTTATTCTTTCAAATTCTTTTTCCGAAATATCATCGGAAAGTTCAGATTCGATATCGAATTCGGTTGAATATACTTCTACTTTTTGCTGTCCGGGAGATTTTTTTTTTGGTTGAGGATAATTAGGAAAGTGGATATTCGATTTTAAGTTATCCAGAATTTTCCAATCCTGAACTATCAGGTTGTTAAGATCCTGTCCCGAAATAAAAAACAGTTCGGTACGCTGAACTGCGCTGGCTTTGGAATTTCTGGGTATTGATTCATAAAGTTCATCGTAACCGAAAATATCCCCATCCTGGAGCAGAATTGAAGTCGGAAGTTCCTCGCTGAGTTCTTGAGCGGTTTCTAAACTGATTTGACCTGATGAAATTAAAAATATTCCCTCCGTTGAATCATTTTCCCTGAAAAGAACTTTTCCTTCACTTAGAGCAATACTTTCAATTTTAATTTCACTGAAATCAAACTGATCTAATTGGAGACCGTTAAAAAGTTTACTCTTGCTTAATTGCTCGGTACGTTCTGTATCCATAAACCCCTTCAGCTAAAAAGCTTTCCCTCTAAATAATGTAAAATGTTTAATATATAAATTAAAAAAAAGAAAACTAAATTGTAAAACTATTTTTATGGCACTTTAAAGTGAATGTAATTTAAATAATTGCTTTTAAAAATCTGTGTAAATCCGTACGATCTGTTTTATCTGTGTTCTATTTTT
>QILJ01000474.1 GCA_003233295.1 Ignavibacteria bacterium
ACTTTTGTCAAAACTATTTTTTGGCAGTATTACCCTCATTATCGCACTTATAGTCTCCACTCTTCTTAATAACGATCCAGTTATAAGCTTGTTGGTCGGCATTATTGCTTTTACATTCTTAATCAATCCGATTGGGATTATTGGAATCTTTTTCCAATCGAAAGTGAAGGCAAAGTACACCTCGCAGATTACAATTTTTCTCGCTTTTTTTATTCCAGCTCTAAAACTTATAGTCATATACTTTAATAAAGGTATTATTTACTTCGCGTTCATTCTTTTAGTGGAAGCCACAATAGTATCCGCGTGGTCACTTTATATATACATTACCAAATTTCACAGTAGCCCATTTAACTGGAGATTTCATCACTACATTCGTTAGACTCATTAAAGACTCTTGGCCATTTCTTTTCGCAGGATTATTCGGTTATATTTACGCGCGAATTGACCAAGTAATGTTGCAATATTATTTGGGGTCAACTTCGGTTGGTTTGTATGATTCGGCGGTAAAACTTACTAATATTTGGAGCTTCTTCCCAGGAATTATTATAGGATCGTTATTTCCAGCGATTATAAATGCAAAGAAAATCAGCAGAATCTTGTATCTAAAACGCTACGCCACTCTGGCTATATTCACTTCCATAATAGCACTTTCAATCACCATCCCTATATTTATTTTCTCAAAACCGATTGTACTTATAGTGTTTGGAGAGAAATTTGTTGATACGATTTCCGTTCTTAGGATTTATATATGGTCTGGGGTGTTGGCAATACTTGGTGTTTTGGTGCAACAATATTTAGTAACCGAGAATAAAGGAAAAACGTACCTAATTCTTGTTATTTTAGGAGCGGTAGTAAACGTCACTTTAAATCTTTACACAATTCCGCACTATGGAATTTTAGGAGCTGCTGCATCCACAATATTCTCTTATGCAATAGTTCCTTTAGGATTATTATTCACCAAACAATTCCGCAAAGATATTTTTGATGTGTTTTTTAATGACAACAATAAGCAGGATGATAATATATAATGAATCTTATGAAACTCGCACAAAAAACAACAATAGTGGTAACTGGAGGTGCAGGATTTATCGGTTCGCATTTATGTGAACGGCTACACATCAAAGGTCATCGAGTTATCTCTATTGATAACTACTCAACTGGTTCTAAAAACAACCACATAAAAGGTGTTGAATATATTAATGGACACACTAAAGATATTGCAAAACTGATACAAGATCCTATTGAATTGATTTTTCATCTTGGCGAGTATGCACGCGTTGAGCAAAGTTTTAAAGATATTAAAACTGTTATGGATTTTAATACAGTCGGGACCCAAGCTGTACTGGAATTTGCAAGGGAGCAAGGGTGCAAGTTGGTATATGCGGGTTCAAGTACAAAATTTGCCGACGGTGGCATAGGGCGAAATCAAAGCCCTTATGCGTGGACAAAAGCAGTAAACACAGAACTCGTACAAAATTATTCCGAATGGTTTTCATTGCAATATGCCATAACCTATTTTTATAATGTATACGGGCAAGGAGAACGTGGGGACAGCCAAACTGGCACAGTGATTGCTATTTTTAAAGAAATGAAAGATGCAGGTAAACCACTCAAGGTGCGCCTTCCAGGCACTCAACGCAGAAATTTTACCAATATTATCGATATTATTGACGGACTCATTTTAGTCGGAGAAAAAGGTGATGGTGATGAATATGGATTGGGTCATCCAGACTCATACTCAATACTCGAGGTAGCTAATATGTTTAACTCAGAAATCGAAGAGATACCAGAACGTAAAGGAAATCGCATGGACTCAGTAATTGATACAAGACGAGCAACTTTAGAGCTTGGTTGGAAGCCTAAACACAACCTACCCGATTATATTAAATCAATATTATTAGATAATTGATTTATGGATAATCTCTGAAACCTTTTTTGCAATGCTAGCACTACTTACAATCTTGCCACTTAAAATAGACCAACAACCAAATCCATGCGGAATTATATCAGCAACACGGCTGTCGTCCGATTCATGCTTCGCCATAACTCCCCTATGTAAGAATCTAGATTCGATAATCTTTGCTTTTTTTAAAATAGGAAATAATTTCATACTCTCATTTAAAATCATCTCTCTATTTGAAATCGTATTTTCTTTCACAATTAAGCCATCCTTTGGAGTATATCTATTAAGAATTGATTCTTTTGCATGATACAAAGTAAACTCATTTGGATTTCCAGTTGGCATTAATGTAGCGAAAGGTCCATCCATAACGGTTAAAGAAATTGGGCTAATAGGAATTGTAATAATTAAAACCTCTGTTGCATCAATTCTTATAGGCACCGTTTCAAACTTGCCTATATCCGTAAACTCATTAATAAATGCATAAGTCGCATTTATTACAAAATCATATTTTTCTACTAATATCTTATCATTATTAACAACAGTAAGTTCTTTTTCACCATATTCAGATATAACCATATCTTTAACATAGTGATTACATTTTACTTTAATATTTTTAGCTTTAGAAGATAATTTACTCTTGGTTATTTTAGAAATCTTTTCGTAATTGTAGCTCGGTTCTGGAACTTTAATACAAACATCTATCATATCGGAAGCAAAAGCATCAACAGAATCAATCTTGTAAGGTAAATTATGTTTTTCACAAAATGAAATAAATTCTTTTCCCGTTACAAGAGAACCTCTTTTAGCAATCGCATAATAAGTTGGTGTATCGCGTATAATGGCAGGTTCATAAATTGATTCAAAATCCTTTAAAGAACGCTGGATATCAAAAACCGTTTCATCACTTCGTGGATAATGATATCCATAGTGGTGACGAAATTGATTAACTCGAGTTCCCTCTTGCATAAGTTCGGAATTTTTTTCAAAAAGTGTTACTTTACAAAAAGAGCTCAGTTCAAGTGCGATATTTGTTCCAAATATGCCACCTCCTATTATTGCTACACTTGGTCTTCTTTTTGTATGCGAAATAGAACGCTCGGCTATTTCAATAACTCTAATTGCAACTTCTGGTGTTACCATTTGCTTAGTCTGACCTAAAAATATATTGATTTCTTCTAATAGAGGTTCTTTATTTTCAGAACTCATATATGTATGCGATGTATTCCCTTTTGTAACTGCGATCTTATTATTCACAAAATCTGCTTCAATAACTAAATTATCATAGAAAATCTTAAGGTTTCTATTTTTTTCTTTCCCAAACCATCCAATTTTGCATTTAAAATCACAAAATTCTTTGTATCGGATATCTATACTAATAATCCTAGCGATATTAGAAGAGAAAACAGACTGTACTTTTGGCTTCCATAAATAATCAACTAAATCAAAAAGATGCAATAGCTCTAGTGGAATAGTTCTACCTTTATCAGTTTCCAATGGGTTTATAAAACAGCCTTCTAAATGTTTCGGTACACCTCTTTTTTTTATAATTTCTTTAAGTTTTCTGGTCACAGGATGGAAACGAAATATATGCCCGACCATTAACACTCTGTTATGCTCTTTCGCCATTTTTCTCAATATTTCAGCCTTTTCAGATGATAGAGCCATAGGTTTCTCGACAAATACATTTGCGTATTGGAGACAATCTTGAACAATCTTAAAATGAGTCTCAGGAGGTGTGACTACAAATACAGAATCAACACTTTTTAGCAGTTCACTTTGATAATCTGTAAAAGTATTTATATTATAATCTTTTTTTAGTTTAATAGCGTGTTTATTAGTTTTCACAACTACACCAACCAATGTAATCTTTTTGTTAGCATGTAATTCATTTAACAACCTCAAATAATTAGCACCGAAACTTCCCACTCCTATTAGAAGCACTTTGGGTCTGTTTATTGTGTAATCAGATGTCATTTTAAAAAAATTACAACATTTTTATGTGTAGCAATCATTATGTATGATTGTATACTACTAATTAAATTTATGGAAATATTAGAACGAATCATTATTGAGAGAGACAAAAATATTCGCCGAATAGGACGTTTGTACTTTCAAATTAAGATGTATTTAATTGGAAATAAACATCCAAGTAGCTACCCTTATGTAAGCGGAGATTCTTTCAGAGCTTTAGCAAACCATATCTTAGACAAATCGGAAACTTTTACTCCTTCAGAAGTTAAAGCTGGTGATATTGTTTTCGTCGGTCAAGGATTTATTTACGAATATTTACAAACACTTCATAAGAATATTACACATCAATACATTTTAATTTGCCACAACGGTGATGCCTCGGTTGATGAAAAGATTGTAAACCTAATTGATGACAAAATAATTCATTTTTTTGCACAAAATGTAACTTGCGTTCATAAAAAGATTACTCCAATCCCAATTGGTTTGGAAAATCTGCGCCTTTACATCAATGGAATTATAAGTGTTTTCTCTAGGCTGAAGAGGAAAATAGAAATGCACCCTACTATACGAAAAGACAAAATCTTTTATAATTTCAGTATCGATACGAATCCGCAAGAACGTGGCATCGCTAAAGATTATTTAGACAAACACCCTCTATCGGAAACCACTAAACACTTTCTAGCTCCACGTAGACACTTAAAAAAATTACTTACATACAAATTTGTGGCTTCTCCTCCAGGTAATGGAATAGAAAGCTCTAGAACATGGGAGGCCCTTTACATTAAAACAATACCAATCGTTAAAAATTCTGTTTCAATGCAATTCTTTCGTTCATTAGGATTACCAGTTTGGATTATAAACAATTGGGAAGAATTAAATGAGTATACTGAGAAAGACTTAGAAGAAAAGTATAATTCTCTTACCAAAAGTGCATGCTTAGATGCGTTGTATATGGACTTTTGGATTGATAAAATTCATGCCAAGCAACAATCAATATATTTATGACAAAAACAATGTACCCACAAAAAGACTTATATAAACAATATATTAAACATCTAATTGACTCTAGGTTTTCATCTGATATACCAAATACTACAAGCAGAATTACATTAGAACATATGCAGAACGCGATAAACTTATGTGAATCGTGGAATCATTGTATGGATATTGGAGGGGGTTCGGGACATTACTTAACAGCGTTGGTACAATTTTTTACCAAGGGAACATTAATTGAGGTAGATGTACATGATGAACATAAATTATTGATGAAAAAGTATGCAAACATTGAAATTGTGCAATCTCTTATTGAGAACTACAAAACTGACAAAAAAGTCGACTTCATATTATTGGCAGACCTTTTTGAACACATACCCGATATAGAGCCATTCGTTGCCAAAATAGCCTCAATGCAAGAATATGGCGGTGTGGTTTATATAATGACTCCAAACCCTATAAAATGTGGACCAGCGCCAGAATCAGGTATTTATCACACACGACACCCCAATGGACATATAAAACACTATACTACCAAAGAGATTTGTACCATCATGAGACAAAGTGGTTATACCCTTATTTTTAAACTATATGAAGAGGGGTACCTACGAAACAAAGTAAAACGCATTATATTCGGATTATCAAGACGACACAAAACGTTCAGCAAATACGGTTTCTACAGATTTCTTAAACCGCTTATTTTGATATTAATTTGGTCCATTATATCTATACTAGGCAAGATTGTTTATATGTCTGAAAAGAAACACTCCAATAATCAATTCTCTACCGCTACTCAAGATCTTGCTTTTAAAAAGGTATATGTTGTTTAAACTGTCCATAATTATTTAATTAGTGTATAAAAAATTTACTGTTATAATTTGTAATTAATTATGAACAAACTTATTGGTTTTATAGGACAAGGGTGGATTGGTAAAAACTATGCGGATGATTTTGAAGAGCGTGGTTTTAATACTGTGAGGTACGGAAAAGAAAAAGAATATGTTTCCAATAAAGATAAAATAAAAGAGTGTGATATTGTAATAATTGCAGTCCCAACACCTACTTTAAATGGTGTACAAGACATATCTATAATAAAAGAGGTAATACCGTTAGTAGGTAGCGGGAAAACCGTAGTTATTAAATCCTCAATATTACCGGGGACTGCAGAACAAATTGCAAAATCATTTCCCAGATTACACATATTACATTCTCCGGAGTTTCTAACAGAGAAAAATGCAAAGTACGAAGCGGCAAATCCAACTAGAAATATAATAGGAGTCACAAATAATTCCAAAGAACTCAAAGAAAAAGCCATCGAAGTTATGAATATACTACCCAAAGCTCCATATGAATCGATTTGCACAGCCAAAGAAGCTGAAATGATCAAATATTTTAGTAATGCACTCCTGCTCTCAAAAGTTGTTCTTTCAAATATTATGTACGACCTAACTGAGAGTCTTAGTATTGATTGGAATACTGTTCAAGAAGGAATAGTATCCGATCCACGCATTGGCGAGTCACACATGCAACCTGTGCACACAGATAGAGTGAACGGTATACTTGGTAGAGGTGCTGGTGGAAACTGTTTTATAAAAGATTTTTCTGCATTGATCAATTTATATGAAAATGTAACGAAAGATAA
>QILJ01000366.1 GCA_003233295.1 Ignavibacteria bacterium
TAAAAAGAAAACTCCTTGATAATAAGGACAATGCATTTCTTTCGAAAACTTTGGCAACTATTAAAACTGATGTCCCAATTGAATTCAATCTTGAAGATACTTTATTCATGAAACCTGATCTGGAAAAAGTAAGTAACATTCTTAAAGAATTGGATCTAAAAAGCATCACTCAAAAATTTCATAAACTGTTCGGTAGTGAAGATGAAATAACAGACGATGATGAAACGGAAAATTATAAATTTGATCCGTCGAATGTTGATTATAAATTAGTATCAACAGAAAAGGAAGCTGAAGAACTGAAAAAACTTCTTCTTGATTCTGAATTGTTTGTCTTTGATACAGAGACAAACTCACTTAATGTGTTCGATGTTAAGTTAGCTGGCGCGTCTTTTACAATTGAAGAAGGTAAAGCATTTTTTGTCCCGATAAATCCTTTTGTTCAATCGGATAGTCTTTTCCAGCGCGATCTTTCAGATAGAATTGATATTTATAAATTCGCAGATATTTTCAAACCGGTCTTTGAGAATAAGAAAGTCAAAAAAGTTTGTCAGAATGGAAAGTACGATATAGCCGTATTGCGAACAAACGGAATTGATGTTAATAATTTTTATTTCGATACAATGCTGGCAAGTTATATCCTCGATCCCGATCAGCGGCATGGGATGGATGCACTGGCTGATACATATCTCGACTATACCCCTATTCCTATTTCGGAATTGATAGGGAAAGATAAAAATCCCGATCTGATATTTGATGTGGAAATTGACAAACTTAAAGATTATGCGTGTGAAGATTCCGATATCACTTACCGCTTATACAAGATCTTTGATAAAGAGTTAAAAGAAAAGAAGCAGGATAAAATTGCATACGAAGTCGAATTCCCTCTTGTACCAGTGCTTGAGGATATGGAACGAACCGGCGTTAACCTTGATATTAAAGCATTACAGAAATTCAGTGAAGAACTACGTATAGCAATGGATTCATACACAAGTCGTATTTTTGAGATTGCCGGCGAATCTTTCAATATCAATTCTCCAAAACAGTTGCAATATATTTTATTCGACAAACTTGGACTTACTCCAACTAAAAAAACTAAAACAGGCTTTTCTACCGATGCAGGCTCACTTGAAGCTCTAAAAGGACAGAATGAGATCATCGATTATCTTCTGGAATATCGGCAAGCTACAAAATTGAAATCTACCTATGCGGATGCTTTACCTAAATTAGTCAACCCCAGAACAAAGCGGTTGCATACTTCATTCAATCAGACTGTTGCTTCAACCGGGAGACTTTCAAGTTTAAATCCGAATTTGCAGAATATCCCTATTAGAACAGAACTCGGTAAAAAGATAAGAGCTGCCTTCACTGCTCGCAATAAGGATTATATCATTTTGAGTTCTGACTACAGCCAAATTGAATTAAGAATTATGGCTAGTATAAGCGGCGATGAAACTTTGATTGAAGCATTTGAAAATGGCGAGGATATTCACAGAAGTACGGCTGCATTAGTCTTTGGCGTTAATCCGGATGATGTTACACCGGATATGAGACGTAAAGCAAAGGAAGTTAATTTTGGAATACTCTATGGCATCGGAGCATTCGGGTTAGCAAATAGATTAGGACTACCAAGAAATGAAGCTCAGAATATTATAGATACTTATTTTGAAAAATTTGATAAAGTAAAAGCATTCATCGAGGATTCTATTAACAAAGCTAAAGAGCATGGATTTGCTGAAACTCTACTTGGCAGAAGAAGGTATTTAAGAAATATAAATAGTAAGAACCGAGCAGTTCGTCAGTTTGAAGAACGAGTAGCGGTCAACATGCCGATTCAAGGCACCGCAGCTGATATGATAAAACTTGCAATGATAAAAGTATTTGATGAATTTAATAAAGCAAGTATAAATTCGAAAATGATTCTACAAGTCCATGATGAGCTGGTTTTTGACGTTCATAAAAATGAATTGGAAACCGTTAAACCGATAATTAAAAGATCCATGGAAGAAGCATTACCGCTTAGCATCCCGATCTCTGTTGATATGGGAACAGGTGATAATTGGCTTGAGGCTCATTGATATATAGTTAGAAACACTTCAGAAACCCAACTTTTCTGAAGTTGTTAGCTGGATGTCAAAAGTTGGGCTTCTTGAGGGATCCTCTTACTATTTAATTTGAATAAAATTCGTGTGAAGAATCGCCGAAATTACTGAAGTAAAACTTGTTTACTTTTTCATGTATCTCATGCTCAGTCTTACATTTCAAACAATCGGCAACAAATTCGTTTATTTGTGAATAATCCAAATTTCGTATAATACTTTTTGCATACGGAATAACTGCCCCGCTGACGCTGATCGAGTCGAGTCCTAATCCAACCAACAGAGGGATAGCTCTAAAATCTGCCGCCATTTCACCGCACAATGTAACTTTTGTCCCTGCTTTATTCGCTTCCTTAATTATGAAATCAAGCGTTCGAATAATGGCTGGATGAAATTCTTGATATTGACTATTTACAATATCGTTTCCTCTATCAACAGCAAGCATATATTGAATCAGATCATTAGTGCCGATGCTGAAAAAGTCAACTTCTGCTGCAAAATCTTTTATAAGTAATGCGGCAGAAGGAACTTCGATCATTATACCAATCTCAATCTGATTATCGAATATTATTTTCTCTTCTGTTAACTCACTCTTACATTCTCGAATTATCTCATTAGCACGAATGATCTCACTAAATGACGAGATCATAGGGATCATGAACTTAACATTTTTATGTTTGCTCGCACGCAACACTGCTCTAATTTGTGATCGGAAAAGTTCCTTATTATCCAACAAGAATCTTATCCCTCTCCATCCAAGCATTGGATTCGGTTCCTGTACATCAACGGGAAGAACTTTATCGCCGCCAATATCAAAAGCACGTATTGTTAAAGGGAGCGGATAAAGTTTCTCGGCAAATTCTGTATATACTTTTGTCTGCTGCTCTTCATTTGGAAAAGATTCATACTCCTGAAATATTTGTTCGGTTCTCATTAACCCAATACCTTCGGCGCCATTTTGGATAATTATCTCCAACTCCTCGCTTAAATCAAGATTAGCAAAAATATTAATTACTTTGCCGTCTTTTGTAATTGCCTTTTTATCTTTTAGCTTTGCTAACTCTTTATCGAGCTGATGTAATTTCTCGAGTTTATCTTTGTATTCATTTAATTGCTCTTCAGTAGGATTTACAATAACAATTCCGTTAAACCCGTCAATGATCAGAAGATCGTCATCATCAATATTTTCCGTTGCATCGTGAACACCAACAACAGCGGGCACATCAAGGGAACGTGCAACAATTGCAGCATGAGAAGTAAGTCCGCCAAAATTTGTGATATATCCGGCTACTTTCATTCGCGAGAAAAGCACGGTATCAGCAGGAGTAAGCGATTCTGAAACAACTATGACTTCCTCGGTAATTCTCGATTTCCATTTTTTCTTTCTTATATTTCTGATGATACGATTTTTAATATCTTCAATATCCTGCGATCTTTCTTTCATATAAGGTTCGTGCGATGATATCATCAAATCTTGATATTTAGATATCTCGTCATTCACGATGAATTCGGGATTCATCTTCTCTTCTGCTATTCTGCTCAAGATATTCTCAATTAGAATCGGATCATCCAAGATCATAATTTGTGCTTCAAATAATGCAGCTCGTTTTTCCCCTAACTTATCAACGGCTAAACTGAATACTTTTGCCAGTTCATTTTTCGATTTTTCCAATGCTTCATTAAAACTAGCAATTGCTTCTTCAATATCAGTGATCGATTCGTTGTTGATTATCTCAATGTCTTTTTTAAAAAGATATGCAGGCTTTATGGCTATACCAGGTGCGGCTGCAATACCTTTATACACATTTGATTTTTCCTTCGATTTCATAATTCGTCAAATCCCCTATTA
Source organism: Ignavibacteria bacterium (assembly GCA_003233295.1). Next base: position 3,946 of record QILJ01000366.1, read on the forward strand.
AAATAATCCAGGATCTCTTCAGCCATTTCTTTTTCATCCTCACCGTCAAAGGTCAGCTTCAACTCACTCCCCTTTGCAGCAGCAAGCGTCATTACCCCGATGATGCTTTTCCCGTTGATATTCATACCGTCCTTGAAGATAAAAAATTCTGATTTATATTTTGAAGCGATCTTCACAATTGTTGCAGCCGGTCTGGTGTGCAATCCGGCATTATTTATTATTTTAACTTTCTTTTCTATCATTACTTGTTTCTTTCACTCATTAAATTTGCTACCCAAATTAGTTTTTCCTTCTCTATTGAATCCGGAATTATTTCCAGCGCTTTGATTGCACGATCGGTATATTTTTTTATTTCTTCCGAGGCAATATCAAAAACACCATATTTTTCATAAAGTTCTTTGTACTTATTTATTTCTGATTTTTTTATACCGCTGTTTCTGATGATCTTGTTCAGTTCTATCTTATCTTTTTTGTCGGCTAACTCCAGAGCTTTGAGCAGCATGTATGTCTTTTTACCTTCAATAAGATCACCGCCTACATTCTTCCCAAAATGTTTTGTGTCTCCTATGATATCTAAAAGATCATCCTTAAGTTGAAAAGCTAACCCCAAATTATAACCGTATTTTTCCAGAGCTTTAATATGCCCCTTTTCTGCTTCCCCGATTTTTGCTCCGATAGAGCAGCACATTTTTATAAGCGCTCCGGTCTTTTTATTTATCATCTCGATATATTCTGGAATTGTAACATTCCGCTTTTCTTCAAATTCCTTATCCAGACTCTGTCCTTCGCAGACATCAATAACACTTTGGTTGAATGTGCTTAAAATATCAACAATATTATTTTTACAATCTTTAAGAAGATTCTTATAAGCAACGGCAATTAAACTGTCACCCGCTAGTATTGCAGTGTCGATGTCATACTTAACATGCAGGGCGGGAAGTCCTCTTCTCTTATCGGCATTATCCATTATGTCATCGTGCACAAGTGTAAAACTATGAAGTATTTCAACAGAAAGCGCTGCATTATAAGACTGCGAATATTTTCCTCCTACTGCTTTTGTAGTAAGCAGAACCAAATATCCTCGCAGATGTTTCCCGCCGCTTCTCAATACATATTCGCATGGATCATAAAGTGATTCCGGCTTCTTTCCAACTAATAAATTTGAAAGTCTTTTATCAATCTTTTGCGTCTCTTTATCAAATGCTTGCCGAAATTTCTTATCTCTTTCTTTAAGATTCAAAATAGTTCCTCTTTTCTTAAAATTTTATTCTGCTGAAGTTCCAATATATTTTTACTTCCTGTCAGAAACATGATCTTTCTAATCCCGTTAAACCAGTCTTTAATTAGTTTGATAACTCCTTCGACACCGGTTAGTTCAAGAGTTTTCAACATAATCCTTGCCGATGCAAACATATCCGCTCCCAGCGCTAACGATTTTGCTGCATCAACAAAATTATCAATACCTCCCGAACTGATAAGAGTAAAATCATATTCATCTTTTAATTTAGCAATTTCTTTCACACAAAAAGATGTTCTTAATCCCCATTCTCTAAAATAATCATTTTCTAGTTTCGGATTTCTTAATAATTCAACTGCAGCCCAGCTTGTTCCCCCGGAACCGGCAACATCAATAACGTCAACTCCAATATCCAGAAGTCTGCGTGCTGTATTCTGATTGATGCCGCTCCCAACCTCTTTTACGATAATTGGGATATTTAAATTATTCTTAATTTCTTTTATTTTGTTCAGAAGACCTTTGAAGTTTACTTCACCTTCTTTCTGCAGAAGTTCTTGTAAAGGATTGAGATGAATTATCAAACCGTCTGCAGAGATTGCTTCAATTATTTTCAACAAACTTTTTAAATTACCAAGTTGTACAATCTGAGCTGCACCAATGTTACTAAGCACCGGAACATTAGGCGCTCTTTCTCGCACGATCTTGAAAGTATCGTGATGCTCAGAACTTTCTAATAAAGGTCTTTGACTCCCAACTCCAATAGGTATATTAAATTCATTTGCAGCAATGGTTAAATTTTCATTTAATGATTTTGCCTTTTCCGTACCGCCCGTCATAGATGAGATCATGAATGGATATGAAATAATCTTACCTACGAACATGGTCTCGAAATTTATGTCATCAATTAAAACTTCTGTAAGAGCATCATGTATAAAATCAAATTGTTCTAATCCATTGCTCTTATTATATAGTACATCTTCGTTCAGACAAAGATCAATATGTTCTGCTTTCCTCT
>QILJ01000148.1 GCA_003233295.1 Ignavibacteria bacterium
GCCATAGCAAGTTACCGATACTATCAGTTTTTAGCAACCAATAATCAACACCCCCGTGGTTGCCACTCACATCGCCATCGTTTGACCATGTTTCACCGAAAAGGACAAAGCCCCCGTCCGGTGCTAACATTATCTTCTCGGGAATATCATTTTCGCTACCGCCAAAAGATTTTTCCCATAGCAGATTGCCTGTTTCATCCGTTTCAAATAACCAGAAATCAAATTTGCCATGGTTAGATGAAACATCAATATCGTTTGAATTGGTAGAAGATAAAATAATTAAATTACCATTTTCAAGCACTATTAAACTTTTTCCGTTATCAGAATTTGTCCCGCCATAGCATTGCTGCCAATCAATGTAAAGCGGTTGTGAGAATATAGTTGTATATAAAACCAACAGTAAGACTAATGCTAAATATTTTTTCATGGACGTTTATGCTATTGTATAATAATTTTTCTTGTAATAAATGTCCTGTCATTTTGTATTTTAACAAGATAAATGCCACTTTTTAATTTGCTTATATCAAGTTGGGTTATATCGGATAACGGTTTTGTTTTTAATAAGGTTCTCCCATTTATGTCGATAATCTCAACATAGGTTTCTCGGATATCCATATTTTCGGGGAAGCTTATGTTTAATGCCGAACCGGCAGGATTGGGATAAACTTTTATTTTGGAATTATACAACTCTAATTCATTTATATTTACTGTTGTGTCAATCAACTTATACAACCAAACATCGCCCCCTCCTTTAAAATCGCATGATACATCACCATCGTTATTTTCCGGTGTACTGCCAATCAAAATTATTTCAGACTCGGAAAGAATAGAAGCATCTGAAAGAGAATTGTTCCAACTGCTGCCAATACATTTTTGCCACATTATCATACCCTGAGGGTTGAGTTTTACTAACCATTGGTCGTAATAATCTCCTATGGAATGATTCCCTGACACATCACCGTCATTTGAATTTGTAGTACCTCCAACAATATAATTTCCTTCGGGGGTTATTTTAATAAAATCAGCGTTCTCATTATTTGTACCACCTAAACACCGTTGCCACTCCATTATCCCCATGCTGTCTGTTTTAAATTACCCAAATGTCAAAATTATATGGTGTTCCTGCTATTCCATGAAATCCGGATACATCACCATCATTGGAGTTTGTGATGGCAAGTAGAACATACCCCCCATCATTCGTGGTTTTTAAATCAATAATGTTTTCCGTATAACTTCCTCCATAACATTGTTGCCATTCAATATTGTTTGCTGAATCAAGTTTTGTAAGCCATGCTGTTGCATTAAACGGTTCTGTATTGCAGAAAACATCACCATTGTCAGTTAAACCTCCAACAATAACTCCGGCGTCGGGTGTAGTTGCAATGCACATTCCAAAATCACCATACACACCACCAAGGTTTTTTTCCCAAACAATTGACCCCAAAGAATTAATTTTTACAAACCAATAATCATAAGATCCGTTGTTTGCTGTTACATCTCCACCAACGCCAAGTGAAAGCCCAATAACATATATATTGCCCTCGTCATCCATATCCATGTCTGATGGTAGGTTATTCATACTACTGCCCAAGCTGCGTTGCCAAAGTAAATTACCCAAACTGTCGGTTTTTACCAACCAATAGTCTGCGCCCCCATGGTTGCCATTCACATCGCCATCATCAGACCATGTTTCACCGAAAAGGACATACCCTCCATCCGGAGATATCATTATTTCAATTGGAAGATCATCATCACTACCACCATAAGATTTTTCCCATAGAATATTACCTGTTTCACCTGCCTTAAATAACCAAAAATCAACTCCACCGTAGTTAAATGAAACATCAAAATCATTTGATCTGCTTGTTGATAAAGCGATTAAGTAGTCATTGTCAAGTACAACGCTTCTACCAATATCTCTTTCAGTCCCACCATAGCATTGTTGCCAATCAATATAAACCGATTGCGGGAATATGGTGGCACACAAAACCAACAGAAAGACTAATATTAAATATTTTTTCATAATTGAAAATTTAAAATACAAGTTGCCTGTAGTTTTATACAACGGGCAACTTGTAAAAAGTTAAAATTAACCTATTTAGTGATAATTAGTTTACCGCTTTTTTGCGTACCAAGAGATTTAAGCGTATATAAATATACACCCGGTTTTACATTACGAGTATCCCAAATTACCTCTCCTTGATAATTTGTTAAGTTGATAACATAAACCAAGCCTCCCAAAGCATTATGAATTTCAATAATGGAATTTGTTGAACCTTCAGGAAAAGAATAGTTAAATGACACCCAACTATTGGCAGGATTGGGAGAAGCATTAATATTCAGCATGTTTGATGTCAAATCATGTATTGATACCTTAGCACTTTTATGAGTGTTCGGATCGGGTATATTAGGGCAGTCGTTGTACTCGTTACCATAAATAAACTGAAGTATATTACGTGCCTGAATACCGGTTCTTCCGTTGCTATTGGTAACCATATCTTCAAGCATGGTCTTTTCAGACGGTGTAAGCATATAGATGTTACGACCTTCCGCTAACAAGTTTACCTGAAACTGTTTAAATGTTTTATACCTTATGTACTCTGTATTATCGGTTTCAAAACCATAGGTTGAGGGCAAGGCATCAATCAGGGCAAGGGCTGTTGTAGTATCTCCTTTTTGCAGATAGATGTCAACAATTTGATAATCGGCTGCCAAACTCCCGAGATTGCCAAGCCATGTAACTAACGAGTCGGTGTTAATAATGCTATCATTTAACATGTTGCGGACAATAATGTTTGCCGCCCGACTTTTATTGCTACCATACTCAGCCAAATCACTTTCAAGTATGGTTTTGTAGGAAATAGTACCGGGGGACTCTGCCAGAATATCAATCATATACTGGGGTAGAGGGTCTTCTTTTGTTGCAAGATATTCCAATAGAGTTTTATCTTTCATGGCATCGGGGTTTGCCGAAAAGATTTCAAAGATGACAGCATCGGGGAACAGGTCGGTACGGTCGGCAGTTTCAACAAGTACCTCACGTGTTAAATGCGGTGATTTAGCCAATAAATCATTTCGGGTTTCCCACATCTCGTCGGGCCATGCACCTTCAACATCCGTAATAGTACCGGGAGTGTCACCACCATCCTTTAACGATTCGTATAGTGCCTTAGTTCCAAGATAATCCGTCAAATTGGAATTATAGATATCGACATAATGCTGTTTTTGAGATGCCGTTAGACCAATACCTTTGTATTGCTTCGTTATATCGCCATAATTTGAAAGACATTGATTTGCACTGTCCACACTAATTGGAAAGAAACTTTCTTCAGTATAACTTACCGGGGTTTCCGCAGTATTGTTTTCTTCATAGAAATATAGAATGCTCCAATCCGATTGATTGTTATAATCGCTATATGGATTATTTGCATTTAATGAAAACTTATTTCCAGACGCTTCATTTAATGAACCCTGCATTTGTTGAATACCAAAGTCTGTTATATAAAAATCATAAATATTGTTGCTGTTATCGTTGCATAGATGTACAAGACCAAATTGCAAGTCCTGATTAAAGTTATCGCCTTGTGTATTGTTGGCAATATACACACTGTCAAAGGTGTTTTTGTATATTTCGTTGTACATTATAGTTGGGTCTTTCAAATCATCAGGATTATAATAAACATTAACCCCAATTGCGTCACCTGTCATACCTTGTGCCGGATGAAATTCATTTTCCTCAATGGCATAGCCGTTACTATTAACAAGGTATATCCCAATGCCAAACTCATCTGCAAAACAACTGTCATAGGTATCTGGACCAATATAAAAATCATTATAAATTATTGTGGCATTGTCAACTGTGTTTAGTTTAATACCAATTCCATTATTAACAAATTCTGCATTATTCACATAAATTGTGTTAGAACTTTCAGAGTTTAGTGCTATAATGCCTGCATAAAAGTTATTAAAAGTAGAATGCGTAATACTTGTGTCAGGACAAGGCTGAATAGTTGCATCACAGTAATCTGTTATCCTGTATCCGGCATCAATGGTGAAAATACCTTTTCCGGTATGTTGTGCATCAGTTATGTTATTCGTAAACTCACATCCGGAAATTTTTATCCCGTTTACATCGCACATTGTTATATGGGAATTAAAATCCTGCATTCTATAATTATCATCAACAATAAACCGGCAGTTTGTAAAATTACTTATATAACCCATTGGTTGGCCTGTGAAAGGATGATAGTTTTGATAGGGCATAAACTCAACCGATCGTTTATTGTTTACAAATGATGAGTTACTTGCAATGACTATTCCTCCAACGGTATTCCAATCGTCATACTTCCATGTAGTAACTGCATTCCAAGCATTTTGAATGCTGGCATAGTTTTGTAAAACAAGTTTACCTTGTGCCAAAGGATGCCCTTCATATTCAAATTGATGTTCTGCTGCGTTACCCCTTACCTCAATACCCTGCCAGGTTTGACCGCATGGTGCCGTGCAGGTTGCTCCATCTAAGATTAGTTGCCCACCCGGCTCAATGATAATTTTTGAGTTTTCGTCGAAATATTGAAAACCACCGTTGAAAGTAACAGTAGTACCTGATTCAATAATTAAGTTACCGGTAAAATAATGATTACCGTTATAAGTATAATTATTGTTCATTTGGACATCTGAAGCAAAAAATTCTATTGGTTCTTGATTATCAGAATCAAAAACTTTTACTTTTATTTCATCCCAGTAAGGACTATAGCCGCTACTATTATTAGCAACTCCCGAAAAGTAGTAATTGTTGCACTGTGATAGCCCGGTAAGTTCTATTGATGTATTATTACCAATATTTATTGGAGAGTCTCCTTGATTTATACCTATTCCATTATATGGCCCGCCTTCTTGATTACCATAATAAATAAGGTTCTCTGAACCACCTGAATTCATAAACTGAATCTTTATAGAATTTGGTCCTGTGTAAATTATTCTAAGATTGCTTTTGTCAGGTAGTTTATTTATGAAGATATCTTCACAGACTTTGTGTGTCGCCCCATCGTTATCAGTTCCTTTAATTTGATAAAAACCTCTAACCCTTCCTTGATCATCCCACAGATAGCTCATAGTGTTGTCTAATACCGGAGCATCAAAATTCCAACTTGTGGTATTATAGTCTGAGTTTTCTAAATGTTTGTAGGGCATCTCACCCTGTGTTGTAAATACATTTAAATCAAGAAACCAATGGTTGATATAATCACCATAAGGATATTCATCTTGAAAATATGCTGCGTAATAAAGGTTTTCTTGTTCTGAAAACACGTTGTCAGCATCCGTTACAACAATTCTGTCTTCAATACCACTGGGTGGAACACCGATAAGACTTATCATAGCACTTCTTATAACTCCCTCTACATCTGTAAATTCCATATAAAATGATTGATAGCCTAATACTCCATCGTAAATACCGGTAAACGTTACGGTTTTCGTTTCGCCTTGATAACTATAAATATCAAATTCCATTGGATAAGGACTTGAATGTTGGTCAATTGGCTCTAACCAAGGAGCAGCACCCCAAGGAATTGTCCATGTAACAATATTGGCCGGACCTCCTGTGACTTTCCAGTTTGTTATATCAATTGTAAACTGTACTTGTTCGTTAGGTTCAAGGTTACCCAGTGGAATTAGATTTTTACTTATTTCAAAGTCTGCTTTTGCATATATTGTCATTAAGAACAGAAGTAAAAATACGGTGGAAAATTTTATTATTGTTTTCATTTGTGATATTTTATAATTAGTTACTAAATAGAATAATTAATATTCCCCATTTAGTATCTTTGCAAATGCTAGAGTAGCAAAGCTACTTACACCATCCGGATCGGGGAAGTTTTATTTAGCGTAATGCCAAATAACTGACCTCCGGATGGCTTTTTGAATTAGTTTATTTTTCATCATTGTCATTTTTTGTTTCTTTCGGTCTTCGTTTTTTGTGTGTCGGCAAAAATTTAAACTCTTTTGGTTTTATACATTTATTTGTGTGTCAGCAAAAACCATAAAGTGTTTAAATGTGCGGTGGGCTTTCGCCTTGTTGCCATCTTAGCTATATAAATATAGTTGTAATACTGGGGCCATGGATAATAGGCTCTGTCAACATAACCGGCCACTAAAATTTCTCCATTCGCTTGGCATAACTGCTTTGAAACGTTTTATTACTTTTCGTTAGAAGCAAACTTTTAATTACTTGATAATCACTATCTAACATATAAGTGCCAAGATATTCTTTAATAATACTGGAGTCAAGGTCGAAAATCCAAGCTGATCCCGATAAAATTAAATTTTGGTGTTGATCGTATTTGGCTTCATAAGGAAAATCAATTTTAATATCAGGCCGATAACAAATTCCGCCAACCGTATCAAAATCAATCGTATCTAACACTA
>QILJ01000421.1 GCA_003233295.1 Ignavibacteria bacterium
TACTAATTATTCAAATTAATTTCAGGAGAAAATAATAGACTTTACCCTTTATTCATAAAGGATGATGAGTTTACGACCAAGCACTAAGTAGTCTTATTTCGCAGGAAGTCTATTATTAAAATTTTACTTTCAACCTTGGGATTTCCAGTTTTTGATAAAATAAGTAAAGATACAATTAAGAAAAGAGAAATATTGATTATCAATGGAAGGAACATTCATGCAGAGGGTGGTTTAATAGATAAAGGATTTGTTGTATTTAAAGGATAACAAGCAAAGAAAGAAACTACACCTTCTTGCCATGAATATTTAATTAACATGAGACAAAAACTAATTGAAAATGGAATTCTTAAAGAGGCAAAGGAAAACTATGTTTTTCAACAGGGCTATATATTTAATTCATCAAGTACAACAGGAGGTGTGGTTTTAGGTAGATCAACAAATGGCTGGACGAAGTGGAAAAACAAAGATGCTAAATCACTTGATGAGTTAAAAAGGAAATAATTGTAAACGAAATGCTTAAAAGAGTCATGTCGAGCGGAGTCGAGACAGGACGGGCTTATTTATTGGAATAATGTGACTCGTTTTTGCATTCAGCCAATTTATGCAGGCTCTTAAAATCTCCATTAATTAAAGCTTCTTTTTTAGCTCTGCTCCATTTCTTAATTTTTCTTTCAACTAGAAAGGCTTCATAATAGGAAGGATACTCTTGTGCATAAACTAATTTCACTGGTAAACGATATGAAGTATAGCCCTTGTATTTCTTAGATTTATGTTCCTCAAAACGTCTTTCCAAGTTTACAGTAGAACCAGTATAGTATTTCCCATCAGCGCACTTTAAAATATAGACCCAAACCTTCCTCATGTCTCGACTCCGCTCGACATGATTGAGTAGCTATAATCCGTACTCAACATGATGGGATTATTTTCTTTATTCATAGTTCGCAACATGATTACTTCTATTTTAATTATTCATTATAATTCTTTTCGTAGCGAGCGGAGTCGAGCTACATTGTTAACGACATAATCGCCTTAGCGGTATGCAGTCTGTTTTCTGCTTCATCAAACACAATTGATATATTCTCATCGTCAATTACTTCGTCAGTAACTTCATGTCCACGATCAGCCGGAAGAGCATGCATGAGTTTCACATCTTTATCTGCAAGATTGATTCTTCTTCTGTCGCAAATCCAATCGTGATGTTTTTCAAGATTCTCTTTCATCTCGACTTTGCATTGATCCTCGTTATCCAAATAGTCTTGAACAGAGTAATGACCAAATCCGCCCCAGTTTTTGGGAATAACTATATGTGCGCCTTCGAATGCTTCATCCATGTCATTGGTGAACTTTAAACTTCCGCCACCGACTTCCGCATTTTTCTCAACTCTTTCAATTATATCTTGACTCAAAGGGAATTCTTTTGGATTTGCAATTGTAAGATCAATGCCATAACGAGGGAATAAAAGTGCTTGTGTCTGTGGCACGGAAAGCGGTTTTGAATGAGTATCGGCATATGCCCATGAAACCGTAACTTTCAATCCTTTTGTATTCGTCCCAAATTTTTCAAAGATTGTCATAAGAGATCAGCAAGACCTTGGAAAGGGTGAAATACATCGTCCTGCAAAGACATAACCGGCTTTGTAGAATGTTTAGCCATCTCAGCCAGATAATCTTTCCCGATACCATAAAAACAGTTTCGTGATGCAATACCATGTCCCATTCTGGAAAGGATTATTGCGGTGTCCTTTGCCGATTCACCGTGTGATAACTGCATTTTGTCAGCTGTTAAGTCATGAGCATGACCGCCAAGTTGAGTCATTCCCGCTTCCATTGAATTTCTTGTGCGGGTTGACTGCTCAAAAAATATCATAAAAAGTGTTTTCCATGGAAGATGAAGATGTGGTTCTTCTTTGTAAAACTGCTCTTTCAATTCTGCCGCTCTTTGAAAAACCACATCCAATTCTTCTCTTGTCCAATCATCAGTAGTTAAAAAATGCTTTCCTTTTAAGTCCATAACTATTTCCCTTTTAATATAATTCAAATTGTTTAATTGCCAAATTGTTATAACAATTTAACAATAAAGCAATACAACATAATAATTACTTAATATCAACTTTCTTTAACTCTTAGTATCAGTATAATAATATCAATACTTTAAGACAAACATAGCATAAAATGCAGATGCTTTAACTAAATCTTGAACCGGTACTTTTTCGTTCGGAGCATGGGCAAGAACTTCGTTCCCTGGTCCGAAACCGATTGTTGGTATTCCATAATAACCATTAATTGTAACACCGTTTGTAGAGAATGTCCATTTATCAACCAACGGCTTTTCTCCGAAGAGTTCTGTATATGTCTCAACTCCTTTCTGCACAAGGGGATGATCCTCTTCTAATTTCCATGTGGGGTAATATTTCTCCATCCCATATTCCAAACCGGTATAGGCGGTTTCACTGTAATTTAATAACTCTACTTCGGCATTCATATCTTTTACGATTTCGCGTACTTGGTTCAATGCAAGTTCTTTATCTTCGCCCCAAGTCAAGCGTCTATCGAGATGGATCCTTGCAAAGTCGGAAACAGCACAAAGAGACGGACTACTAGATTTAAATTCCGAAATTGTAATGCTGCCTTTCCCAAGAAAATCATCATGTGCAAGCTGTTCATTTAGTTTTTCAATTTCCAAAGCGACACGTGACGCCATATAGATTGCGTTCTTCCCACGTTCAGGTGCCGAGCCATGTGCAGAAATTCCATAAAACGAAACTGCAATTTCCATCCTTCCTCTATGTCCGCGATAGATGTTCAAGTTTGTCGGTTCGGTTATTACTACACAATCCGGTTTGATCTTTTCCTCTTCAACAATGTATTTCCAGCAAAGCCCATCACAGTCCTCTTCCATAACGGTAGCGGTCACTAGTAATGTTATATCATCCGGGAAACCGACTTCTTTTAGAATTTTGCCGGCGGTAATTGCCGCAATCGGTCCGCCCTCCTGATCAACGGTTCCGCGACCATGAACAAAACTGTCTTTTATCTCACCGCCAAGAGGATCAAAATTCCAGTTGTCAATATTGCCAATATCAACGGTATCTATATGTCCGTCAATTGCAATAACCTTTTCGCCATTCCCAATTCTGCCTATAACGTTGCCAAGACCATCAATCCTGACTTCCTCAAACCTTGCTTCTTCCATTATGTCTTTTACCGCTTCATTAACTTCTTTTTCTTCTTTACTCAAAGATTTTATTTTAACGACTTTAGATAGATTCTCAGCCGTATAGTTTTCATATTGTTTTGCTAATTTTAAAATATCTTCTACTTTTGACATCGTAACACTCCTATTTCATTCTACTGAATTTTCTGAATAATTTTTCACCTTGTTCATAGATGCTTGCATTAATTTTATTCTCATTTATACCTATTAAAGATTTATCCTTTAATAAAAACTTACCCGACTGCATAACTGCTTTTGGAGTTCTTTCCAGAACGCCATATAGATAATGACCGAAAAAGTTATTTGATGTTAACTGAGTCGGCGGGGTGTAATCCCATATAACTAGATCGGCTCTGTCACCTTTCGTCAAAGTAGGATAATCTTTGAAGTAACCTTTTACAAATGCTATTTGATCAAAATATATTTTGTTAATTCTGTGGAAGGTTTCCTCAAATGAAATTCCGCTGCCGCGCATTAACAGAAAAATATTCTTTAATGATTTGCCCGGATTAGCATGCATGCCGTCTGTTCCCATCAGCATTGGGATGGATTCGGGAAGTCCAATAAAATCGGGGGTTCCAACGGAATTGTTCATGTTTGAATCGGGATTAAAAGCCAATGATGATCCCATCTCGTCAATAATATCACAATCTCTTTTTGTTAAATAAATTCCATGAGCCAATATACTTTTCTCATTCAGAAGATTATACTGAATTAACCGTTGAACAGGATATTTACCGGTAATTTCTTTACTCAACACACGGTCGGTTGTATCTTCACAAAGATGGATATGAATTCCAACGTTATAATCTTTAACAATCTCCGATGCTGTTTCAAGCGTATCATCCGAAAGAGTGAATGATGCATGTAAACCCAACATTCCTCTGAGATTATCATTATTGTTATTTTCAATGAACCTAACATTTTCGTTAAGGCTTTTATCGGCAACCTCCCCACCATCTCTATCTGTTGACTCGAAACAGAGAACTCCGCGAAGGTTGTGACTCGCGATTTTATCGGCAATGATATCAAGACTGTTCTCAATTGCGTTCATCGAAGCATGGTGATCAAAAATGTAAGTCGTTCCGGTTTTTATTGATTCGATCACCGACATTTCCGCAAGCGCTTCAATCATTTCTTTTGTTAGCACACGGTCTAATTTCCACCACAGATTATGCAGTATGTGATGGAAGGAATCCATTGAGCCCTTAATATTTAAGCCTTTTGCTAAGCGGCTATAAAAGTGATCGTGGAAATTTACTTGCGGTATTGTTATCACAGCGCCGTTAGCATTATAAATACCTTTCCCATTTCTGGTTTGCGATATTGCTCTCGGCGAAAAACGTTTTGGAACGATATTTTTGATCATTCCATTTTTAATCTCGATATCACCGAATGTCGGTATCACTCGGTTTCTTCCGATTTTACAAATCCATCCATTTACAATTTTCATTTTCTCATTCCCATTTAATATTAAATGACGAATTAAACTTTAACAGAAACATACTCGCCGTATCCTATCTTTTCTTCTGATAAACCGTTTTTATCAGTTACAATATTTCCTCGTAAATAAGTTCGCTCAACCATTACATTAAAGAGCACTCCTTCAAATGGAGTGTATTTCCCTTTGCTATGCATGTTCTCGGCAATAACATTTTCTTGTTCCCATAAATTTATCAATGCAATGTCTGCATCTTTACCAACCTCTAACGAGCCTTTCTTTGTAAGATTAAAATAAGCTGCCGCGTTGGTTGAGAGATGTTTGATAGTTTGCTCTAAGTTTAATTTTCCCTTGAGGAATCCTTCGCTAAAGAGAAAAGGCACTCGATGTTCCACTCCGGGAATACCGCCATAGACTTTCCAATAATTATCAGAGACTTTCCCTTCCGCCGGATTGCAACCGGCATGATCGGTTGTAACAAAAGAAATATATCCATTTTGTAAACCGTTCCATAAGGCATCACGATCGTTTCCAAATTTTACAGGAGGTGCAGTCTTCAAATAATTTCTAATACTAGGATTATTAAAGTCATCTTGTGTAAAGTATAAATAATGCGGACAAGTCTCCGCCGAGAAAGTTAATCCTTGAGCTTTTGCCTTTTTTACTTGTTGCAAGCCTGCTTCGGAACTAAGGTGAACTATATGGACTCTTATGTCAACATCTTGTACGGCGGATATTAAATCGGCAATTGCTTTCTCTTCAGCTTTTATATCTCTTGTAGTACAATATGCTTCCCAAGTGTTCATGCCTTTATTTTGAAGTTCTGTCCTTCGTGATGTGACAAGGAGTTTGTCTTCAGCATGTATACCAAGTGGTTTGCCGGTTTTTGAAACATACTGCATTGCCAAATTCATTTGCTTTAAAGACAAATCTTTAAATTCCGACATTCCGGAAATAAGATAAGTCTTAAATGCTGCAACACCGGCTTCACTCAATTCATTAACTTGCTTTTGAATGTCAGTTCCGTTTGAAAAGTCATCACCTCTGACTCCACCCCACAATGCATAGTCAACAAGACTTCGACTTTTAAGCACTTCCAATTTTTTATTCAGGTTATCAACAGAAGTGACCGGCGGAATTGATGTACAAGGCATGTCGATTATAGTTGTAACTCCGCCAAATGCTGCTGCAGTAGAACCATGCTCAAAATCGTCTCTGTCCTCAAATCCGGGTGTATTAAAATGAACATGCGGATCAATAGCCCCGGGAATTGCAAGCAGGAAATTTCCATTGGTTATTTCTGAATCGATGTTATCGTTAGATGGGGAAAAGTTTTTAGTGAATGCTTTTAACTTTTCTTTTGTGTCAATCTCACTCCAATCAATTTCATCCGAGATATATTTTATCTCTTTAATTTCATCTTCAAAATGAATTTCAGCCAACCGTAACTTATTAGCTGTCGTGTTGACAAATATGTTCTTCAATAAAGGCATGTACTTCTCTAAATAATTATCCGTGCATTTGCTACTTCAAATCAAATGGTTTTGGAGGAAAGAATTAAACACTTAGCTGCTAAGATTCTTTTTAATAGAGATGAAATGTCACGGAGTGGTCAGTGACATCCAAATTTACCTTGTCGCAGTTGTACAACTTTTCAAAACCAATATGATTAAGTATGTAAATCGTGTCCTACCATGTTGTTAAATTCTTCAATTAATTTATCCCACTTAGGGGCAATTGTAAATCTTTCATCCCAATAGTTTTCATCGTACCATTGAGCGTTAAGCTCCTCAACTGTTTTCCCTTGTTGTTCAATCCACGTAAAATATTTTAAGTTGTGGATAGCTTTCTTATCATAATAAGATAGTTCTTTAAAGTAATCAATTGATTGTCTCTTAATTACTTCGTTCCAGTCAAGTTCTGCTTGCGACTTTGTGTAACTGCCCCAAGCGTCGTTCATCTCGGATAATCTGGAGCGATACATTTCAACCGAGTCTGTGAAAATTGTGAAGATCACATCATTCTCATTCATCTCATAATATTTTGCAAGTTTGATTGCGCTTAGGAGATTGCTTACTGATGAAATTCCAAGATACGCCAATTTCTCAACAGTATCACTTTCAACACCAAGATTCAATAACCATTTTTTACCATCGGGGTCATTGAATAGGCGTAAAATTCTGAGCGGATCTTCATCCTGCAACCGCATCGGTGTTTCTAACGTTGTGTATCCAAGGCACATGCTTATCTCCAATTCCTTCAATACGATGTCCGCCAAAACCGTTCATCAACAATGTAGGGCATTGAAGAGCTTCCGAAGCAACGACCTTAATATTCGGCGCTATTGTTCTCAAATAATCACCGGCTGCAATTGTTCCAGCAGAGCCGGTTGCGCTAACGTATCCACTTAATCGGGAACTTTCATTTTTAACTTTATTAAAAACTTCCTCAATTGTATTGCCTGTTATTTCGTAATGCCATACTGCATTCCCGAATTGATCGAACTGGTTGAAGATAAGATATTCATCGCTCTCAGCTTCAAGTTCATGACATTTATCGTAAATCTCTTTAACATTACTCTCACATCCCGGAGTTGCATAAACTTCATCTGCTCTTTCGCGTAGCCATTCAAATCTTTCTTTACTCATTTCTTCCGGAAGAATTGCAACAGAATGAACAGCGAGCAAGTTAGAATTGAAAACCCCTCCTCGACAGTAATTACCGGTTGATGGCCAAACCGCTTTATGATATTCCGGGTTGAATCTTCCTGTAACCAAATAAGGAGCTAAACAACCGTATGTTGCGCCAACTTTATGAGCACCGGTTGGAAAAAACTTTCCAACCAGACCAATTACCCGCGCCTTTATTCCCGTTATTTCTTGTGGAATTTCCAAAAAATTAATATCTCCTATTCCATCGGTTTGCGGGTCGTTAGCCCAGTTAATACGGAATAGATTTAACGGATGAGTATCTTGCATATCTACATCCTTTAACTTTTCTTGAATTTCTTTTGATATTGTATGCGGATGTTTTAATTCACTAAACTTCGGAAGGACTATATCTTTTTCTTTACATCTCTCTACTGTTTTATTTAGAAATTCTTCGTTTTCAATTCCCCATTTCCACTCTGACATTTACTTACCTTTATTTATTCACATTATAAGTTACTTAAGTTTGCTGTTTTTATGGCTACCCGAAAAAGCTGCCAATAATTTTTTAACAGCATCAATAGTTAGAATTCTTCCGTTAAGAAGATCATCTTTTATTTCGGGCAGTATTGCCTTTACTTTCTCGTTATTGTAAAATTCGTTTTTCAACTCTTCTTCTATCAATCTGTGAACCCATTCGATTGACTGCTCTTTCCGTCTCTGTTCAAATATTTGTGATGATTTTGTAAACTCAACAAATTTTTCAATCATCTTCCAAACATCTTCAATTCCTTTACCGGTTAAAGCGGAACACGTTTCAACCGGAGTTTCCCATCCTTCTGTTGCCGGTTTAAGATAATGAAGCGCATGAGCAAATTCCGTTTTTGCCAATTCGGTTTTCTGTTTGTTTTCGCCATCGGCTTTGTTAATCAGTAGCGCATCGGCAATTTCAATTACACCTCGCTTTATTCCTTGAAGCTCATCGCCCGCGCCGGCGATCATAATAAGAAGAAAAAAGTCAACCATTGAGCGAACGGTTATCTCACTTTGTCCTACACCTACAGTTTCAATCAGAATAATATCATAACCGGCAGCTTCGCAAACAATAATTGTTTCACGACTCTTTCTTGCAACGCCGCCAAGCGCACCGCCGGAAGGGGAAGGACGAATAAAACAATTCGGCTCACGTGAGAGTTTTTCCATTCTGGTCTTATCACCAAGAATTGATCCGCGAGTTATTGAGCTGCTGGGATCAACAGTAAGAACGGCAACTTTATGACCTTGCTTAATTAAATACATCCCAAGAGCCTCGATAAATGTACTTTTCCCGGCTCCGGGAACTCCCGTTATTCCAACCCGAATTGACTTTCCGGAATGGGGCAGTAACTTCTGCAAAACTTTGTGTGCAAGGTCAAAATGTTTTTCAGAGTTGCTCTCAATAAGTGTTATTGTTTTTGCGAGAAGTGTTCGGTTGTTGTTTAACACTCCGTCAACGTAATCATCAATTGAGAGATTGACGCTCTTCTTAACATCATTTTGGGACGGTTGATTTTGCTCGGCACCTTTTACGACTCGGACGGCAAATTCCTTCCCAGCATTTTCCGGCGTCCAATCTGGTTTGTATGTATTATTCTCATTATTCACAACTAAATTTAAGAAAAATTAGGCAAAAAAAGGCAGTCATAAAACTAGCATGTAAGGCAATTAAATTAATTATTAGTCAAAATTCTATCAGTATATAATTATGGATATAGCTCTTTATGCGCCTCAGAATAGTTTAGCTGCTTTGTAAAATTTGAGTTAAATGATTAACTTTATTTTTAAATAGGCAAAAATAACTAACAAATATTCTCAATAAACGAAGTATGTAATAACCAAATATTTTCTTGATAAACGTATTGCGTTTGTTGAGACCGTTGTGTGCAATTAAAAGGATAAAATATGACAAATACCTTGTACAAATACATAATTTTAATAAATTATAAATTATTTATTGATATTATTTTAAAACAAAGATTATACGCCTCAAAATATAAAGACTTAAATGACCCAATGGAAGGTCAATATTATTATCAAGAAGGCGAATTAAGAAGAGAAATTAGAGAAAAAATTTTAAGTTAAAAAAATGAATACAGAATTTGTTCTTTATCACGAATCAACAATAATGAACTAATGTGGTCACATTACGCAGATGGGCAAAGAGGAGTGGCTGTGGGAGTAAAAATTGATGATTCTAAATATACCGTTAGACCTGTTCAGTATAATGACTTAACTTTTATTCAAGAACAAAACTATAATCAACAAACAGCTATTGAAATCTTATCTCATAAACTTGAAGTGTGGAAATATGAAAAAGAAGAAAGAGTTTTCATACAAGGAAATCATTTTATTGAAGTTGATGTGGTTGAAATTATTACTGGTAGAGCTATGAGTAACCAAGATTATAGTTTTTTAAAAGAATTAGTTGAAAAGATTAATCCAAACATTAGAATTATTAAAGCTGAAACATTATTGAATTAATAAAAGCACACAACAAAGAATATAGCGCATACTGCAAGCAGTTAATAATATGAACGATAGAGCTTTAATAAAAATTGATTGTAGGTTGAAAGCAAATAGTGTTAAAACCCCGCACTGCTCATAACCTGAATCGTTGTAGTCAATTTGGGAAAAGATAATAAATGTAAGAAAGTCAAAATATTGAGTGGAAAGAAACTTGGAAAGATGAATATTTAAAATAGATTTGCGGTTTTGCAAATGCAAATGGTGGAAAAATAGTCATTGGTAAAAACGACAAAGGCGAAATTGTTGGATTAAAAAACACCCCAAAACTACTTAAAGATATTCCAAATAAAATTAAGGACATTCTTGGTATTATAGTAGATGTAAATTTATTTAAAACAGAAAAAGGTGATTACATTGAAATTATTATAGAAAAACAACCGTTCCCTGTAAACTACAAAGGTCAATATCATTATAGAAGTGGAAGCACCAAACAAGAATTAAAAGGTGCAGCATTAGATAAATTTATGCTTCAAAAGAAAGGGAAAACTTGGGACGCTGTTCCCGTTCCAAATGTTTCGGTTAATGATTTAAAGAATGAAACTTTTAATTTTTTTTAAAAAGCGAGCAGTAAAAAGCAAAAGAATTGACAATAGCATACTGTCAGAAAATAATCAAAATATCCTTGAAAACTTCAAATTAACAGAAAAAACCTATTTAAAAAGAGCAGCAATTTTACTTTTTCACCCTGACCCTGAAAGATTTATTACAGGAGCATTTATTAAAATTGGGTATTTTAAAACTGATACCGAACTAATCTTTCAAGACATTATAACATGAAATTTATTTGAACAAATAGAAAAAGCAATTGAAATTTTATTCACAAAATACATCAAAGCAATTATTTCCTATGAAGGTATCCATAGAATTGAAACATACGAATATCCCAAAGAAGCAATTCGTGAAGCAATTCTAAACGCATTAGCACACAAAGATTATTCTGTTGGAACACCCATTCAGATAAGTGTTTATGATGACAAATTAATGATTTGGAATTACGGGCAATTACCTGAAAATTGGACGATAGAAAATCTAATGAAAAAACATTCATCAATCCCTTACAATCCTGATATTGCAAATGCCTTTTTTAGAGCTGGATATGTTGAAGCTTGGGGACGAGGAACGATAAAAATCATCGAACAATGCAAAGAACAACAGATTCCAAATCCTAAATTTTCTAATAACGGAAAAGATTTTTGGGTAATTTTTAGAAAAGATATTTATGAAGAAGAATTTTTAAAAGAATACAAATTGAACGATAGACAACTCAAAGCATTATTATTATGGAAAACGAAAGACCAAATATGTATTCAATTTATAGAATGTCAGAAAAATGTCGGATAAAACGCGAAAATGTCAGATAAATGTCGGATAAAACACAAATACCCTGCACACAACATAGCATATACACAATGGCGGGTGAAATGCTATAAATAAAATGAATATGAATACTACACCGTTAATGAGAAAAGAACTATATATCAAAACAAATCTAAGTAAATCTTTCCTTTATCAATTTTAACAATTGAATTGTCGTTTCTGGAATTTTTGTGCCGGGACCGAAAATTGCAGAAGCCCCATGCTCGTAAAGAAATTCATAATCTTGCGCAGGAATAACGCCGCCGATGATAACAATTATATCTTCTCTGCCGAGTTTTTTAAGCTCTTCAACTAACTGAGGCAGCAGTGTTTTATGTCCGGCAGCAAGCGAACTCATTCCTATTACATGAACGTCATTTTCCACAGCTTGTTTTGCTGCCTCTTCCGGAGTTTGGAATAACGGACCGATGTCAACGTCAAATCCAAGATCGGCATAAGCCGTAGCAACAACTTTTGCACCGCGGTCGTGTCCGTCTTGCCCAAGTTTGGCAATCATTATGCGTGGTCTTCTTCCTTCACTTGCAGCAAACTCATCGGCTAATCTGCGCGCTTCTTTTACCATGTTGTCATCGCTTTCGTTATACTCGCCACTATAAACGCCGGAAATTGTTCTAGTCACAGCTTGATATCTCCCACTTACTTTTTCAATTGCATCTGATATTTCACCTAATGTTGCTCTAACACGAGCAGCATTAATTGATAATTCCAACAGATTGCCTTCACCGGTTTCGGCACATTTGGTTAAGGCATCAAGTGCCTTCTGGACAGCATTATTATCCCGTTCGGCTTTTATCTTTTTCAGTCTTTCAATCTGTGATAACCTAACAGCAGAATTATCAACCTCCAAAATATCAATTGGATCTTCTTTATCCAATTTGTATTTATTAACTCCGACAATGGTTTCCCTACTCGAGTCAATTCTAGCTTGTCTTCGTGCTGCTGCTTCCTCGATTCTCATCTTTGGGATACCGGCTTCAATTGCTTTCGTCATTCCGCCGTATGATTCAATTTCCAGAATGTGTTCCCATCCCTTTTTGAGAAGCTCATCGGTCAATGACTCAACATAATAAGAACCCGCCCAAGGATCAATCACTTTGGTAATGTTAGTTTCATCTTGGAGAAAGAGCTGCGTGTTCCTAGCGATTCTTGCTGAAAAATCTGTTGGGAGTGCAATGGCTTCGTCCAATGAATTTGTGTGAAGCGATTGTGTATGTCCCATTGCTGCTGCCATTGCTTCGATGCATGTTCTTACTACATTGTTGAAAGGGTCTTGTTCCGTTAAACTCCAGCCGGAAGTCTGTGAGTGTGTACGCAGCGACATTGACTTAGGATTTTTAGGATTAAACTGTTTGATCAGTTTTGCCCATATCAACCGTGCAGCGCGCATCTTTGCAACTTCCATAAAGAAGTTCATTCCCTGTGCCCAGAAAAATGATAATCTAGGTGCAAATGAGTCAATATCCATTCCTGCTTTGATCCCAGTTCTAACATATTCCAAGCCGTCCACAAGTGTATATGCCATTTCAAGATCGGCAGTAGCGCCGGCTTCTTGCATGTGATAACCGGAAATACTGATGCTGTTATACTTAGGCATATTGGCAGAAGTGAATTTGAAAATATCCGCAATAATTTTCATCGACATTTTCGGTGGATAGATATA
>QILJ01000324.1 GCA_003233295.1 Ignavibacteria bacterium
AATCTGTTGAATCGGCTAAGAAGCAGAATCAATTGATAATTAAGGAAGCGGAAATTAAAGCCAATCAGATTATTGAAAAAGCTAAATTAGAGGCTGACTTGATCAGAAGTTCTGTATTAAAGCTGAAAGAAGAAAAAAAACTATTTGTCGCAAAATTAAAATCGATGGTTGAAACTCAAGCAAGTATTCTCGATATGGGCGGTAACTCAATTGACAGCGGAAATCCTATAACCGAAGCAAACAATGCCGAAACAAATCAATCTAAAATAGATGAAGATGATGTTCTGGAGAAATTGTTATGAGTGAACTTTTAACAATGATAAATGAAACTTTAGAAGTAATAAGGTCAAAAACAGAAAAGACCTATGAAATCGGAATAATTTTAGGAACCGGTTTGGGCGGACTTGTTAAAGATATCGACATTGAATATGAGATTGACTACGATCAGCTTCCGCACTTTCCTCTTTCTACCGTTGAATCTCATCAAGGTAAGCTGATCTTTGGAACACTCGGCGGAAAGAACGTTGTTGCAATGCAGGGGCGCTTTCATTACTACGAAGGATATTCGATGAAGCAGATCACTTATCCGGTTAGAGTAATGAAAAAACTGGGTGTCGAAACTTTACTTGTATCCAACGCATGCGGAGGAATGAATCCTCTTTACAGGCGCGGCGATGTGATGCTGATGGTTGACCATATTAATCTTTTAGGGGACAATCCTCTTATTGGCAAGAACGAAGATGAGTTTGGTCCCCGTTTCCCGGATATGAGCGAACCTTATGATCTTGGATTGATTGAATTAGCCGAACAGGTTGCCTTAGAGAATCAGATAAAAATTCAAAAAGGTGTTTATGTTGCAGTTCCAGGACCTAACTTGGAAACAAAAGCGGAATATAGATTTCTTAGAACAATTGGTGCTGATGTTGTTGGCATGTCAACTATACCGGAGAACATTATAGCAAACCATGCGGGAATGAAAGTTCTCGGGCTAAGTATTATTACCGATGAGTGTTTCCCTGAATCATTGAAGAAAGTTGATGTTCAAGAAATTATTGCTGCGGCAATGGGTGCAGAACCTAAAATGACTTTAATTATGAAGGAGGTTATAAGTAAACTGTGATGGAAAGAAAAAAAACATATTATCTGATTCCTATACTGGTGGCTGTAATCTTATTTGCCTCAAATTTTTTAAGTACTAACATATTTGATAACTCAACACTTAGTTTTACAGTGTGGTTTGTTCTTTCCGTTTTCACTTTTGCCTGCGGATGGTTTATCGATAGGACTTTAGGCTGGAATTATGGGGGCAAGATAGTTTTTGCTGTGATAGTTGCTTCTGTAATAGTCAGTGTTTTCATGGTTGGTTTATTCAGTAATTACTTTGGTGTGAATAATCTTGTAACAGAAAATCTGATTTTATATTCATTACGAAATATTGTGCTCGGTTCAATGACTTTATTTGGAATGTCGGTTTCTGAAGTGGCGCATTTGCGCCTTGGTTTTATTGAGCAGGAGGAAGAAGAGGAAGTTGAAGAAGTTGAACGAACTTTTGATGTTGAGGATAAGGCAGAACTTATCTTAACAGAAGCTAGATTGAAAGCAGAGCAGATTGTTTTTGATGCCGAGAAAAAAGCTGAAGAATTATCTCAGCAGAAAAAGCATGTTGAAGTGCAGTTAAAAGAATTTATTCAAGTTGAGCGGGATATCATACACCAGTATGAATCTGAAGATAAGTAATTATTGATAATATAGAGATAAATGGAAGATATGTTTAAGCAGTATGACGGAAAAGTTGATTACCCGAAAATTGAAGAAGGAATTCTGAAATTTTGGGATGAGAATGAGATTTTTGAAAAAAGTATTTCGACAAGAGAAGATTCGAAGATATTTACTTTTTATGAAGGACCTCCTACAGCCAATGGCAAGCCGGGTATTCATCATGTTATGGCGAGAACGCTTAAGGATTTGGTGTGCCGTTATAAAACGATAAAAGGATATAGGGTTAATAGAAAAGCCGGCTGGGATACACACGGTCTGCCGGTTGAAATAGAAGTTGAAAAACATCTGGGTATAAAGAGTAAAAGTGAAATTCCGGAATTTGGTGTTGCAAAGTATAATGCCGAATGCAGAAGCTCTGTGTTTAAATACAAAGACCTTTGGGAAAAGATGACGACCCGTATGGGTTATTGGATCAATCTTGACGAAGCATATATCACTTGTGATAATGATTATATCGAATCTGTTTGGTGGGCTTTATCCGAACTATTCAAAAAAGGTTTGATCTATAAAGATTATAAGATAGTTCCACAGTGTCCAAGATCGGAGACCGTTCTTTCATCACACGAACTTGCTTTGGGATATAAGGAAACAAAAGATCCTTCGGTTTTTGTAATGATGAAATTGGAAGATTCAGAACTGACAAAAGATGGAGATACCTATTTTTTAGTTTGGACGACAACACCTTGGACTTTGATATCAAACGTTGCTTTAGCTGTCGGTCCTGAAATTGACTACGTAAAAGTAAAAACAGATGATAAATATTTGATACTTGCAAAAGAAAGATTATCGGTACTTAAAAATGACTATGAAGTTATTGAAAGTTATAAGGGAAGTGATCTTGCCGGACAGAGTTATCAGCAGTTGTTCGATTATTGCAAAGTTGATAAGAAAGGATTCTATGTTGTTGAAGCTGATTTCGTTAGCACTGCAGACGGTTCCGGTATAGTTCATATTGCCCCGGCATTCGGCGCGGATGACTACGAAATTTCCAAAGAATATGATCTTCCTTTCCTGCAGCCGGTAACGCGAGGCGGTAAATTCACTGAAGAAGTAACTGACCTTGTAGGACAATTTGTCAAAGATGCCGATATTGAGATCATTATGATGTTGAAAGCGAAAAAACAGCTTTACAAAAAAGAAACTATTGTTCACTCCTATCCTTTTAGCTGGCGGTTTGATAATGTTCCGGTCATCTACTATGCACGTGAATCATGGTTTATCAGAACTACTTCTGTTGCCGATAAAATGGTTGCACTGAATAAAGAGATCAACTGGCAGCCGCCTGAAGTTGGAAGCGGCAGATTTGGAAATTGGCTGGAAGAGAATAAGGATTGGGCTTTATCTCGTGATAGGTTCTGGGCTACTCCGCTTCCCATCTGGGTGAGCGACGACGGAGATATGTTTGTCGTTGGTAGTATTGAGGAATTGAAAAACGGTTACGTTGAACGTGATGGTAAAAAAGTTTCTGTTTCAGAATTAAAGGATGAAGAAATTGATCTTCACAAACCGTTTGTTGATGATGTTAAATTCGACAAAGATGGTAAAGTTTTCACCAGAACACCTGAACTAATTGATGTTTGGTTCGATTCAGGTTGTATGCCGTTTGCACAGTATCATTATCCGTTTGAGAACAAGGAACTGTTCAAGAAAAATTATCCGGCAGATTTTATTTGTGAGGGAATTGATCAAACACGCGGCTGGTTCTATACAATGCACGCAATAGGTACAATGCTTTTTGATAGTATTACTTACAAAAATCTTATCGTGAATGAATTGATCCTTGATAAGAACGGCATGAAAATGTCGAAGACAAAAGGAAACACTGTAGATCCGTTTGCTTTGTTCGAAAAATACGGGGCAGATGTTACAAGGTGGTATCTTGTTACAACTTCACCGCCTTGGAAAACGACTTTGTTCGATGAAGAAGGTATTGCAGAAGTTCAGCGTAAATTCTTTGGTACATTGACGAACACATACTCGTTCTTTGCACTTTACGCAAACATCGATAAAGTTGATCTCTCAGAAGAAAAGATCCCGTATGAAAGCAGACCCGAAATTGATAAATGGATTCTCTCAAAATTAAATTCTTTGGTAAAAGATTACGAATTGTTGATGGATGCTTACGATGTTACAAAAGCTGCCAGAGAAGTACAGCAGTTCACGGTAGATGAACTTTCGAACTGGTATGTACGTCGCTCCAGAAGAAGATTCTGGAAATCTGAGATCAACGAGAACAAACTATCTGCTTATCAAACTCTCTACGAATGTTTGATAACTATTGCAAAATTGATTGCACCGTTTACTCCGTTCGTGGCAGAAGAGTTGTATCAGAATTTAAATGCTTTTACTAAAGCGGAGGAGAGCGAGTCAGTTCATTTAACTCATTATCCTCAAGTTGGTTATATCGATAAAGAACTTGAAGAAAAAATGTCGATTGCGCAAAATGTGGTTTATCTAACCCGTGCGATGAGAGCAAAATCCAATCTTAAGGTTCGTCAGCCTCTCAGCAGAATAATGGTTGCTATTGATAAAGATAAGCGTGAAGCGGTTCAATATATGAAAGATGTTATCCTTGAAGAAGTAAATATCAAGGAATTGGTAATCTTGGAAGATGATTCCTCAATTGTGAATAAAACCGCAAAGGCTAATTTTAAAGTCCTAGGGCCTAAATATGGCAAGCTGATGAAGACCTTAGCAGCGGAGATTTCCAAGTTTAATAAAGAGCAAATAGAAAAACTTGAAAAAGAGAACCGAATTCAGTTGGAAATTGACGGAGAAGAAATTATATTAACAAAAGATGATGTTGAGATAATTAATTCGGAAATTGAAGGCTGGGTTGTCGAATCTGAGGAAGGCATTACCGTTGCAATTGATTCCGAATTGACCGAGGATCTGATTGCGGAAGGTTATGCTCGTGAAGTAGTTAACAGAATCCAGAACATACGCAAAGATTCCGGTTTTGACGTTATGGATAAAATAAAAGTAACATATAAAACAGACGAAAAATTAAGTTCTTACATTGATAAATTTTCTGATTATATTATGAATGAGACTTTGGCTGATTTAATTGAGAAAGGTGAACCGGAAAATGGATTTGTTCATGATTTTGAATTAGGTGATTTTACTTGTTCAATTTCAGTTCAAAAATCGGCGTAAATAAGTTTGACTAGGAGGAATAATGGCTAAGAAAACCGTTAGAAAAACAAATAGTAATAAATCTAAGGCTGCACCGGCAAAAACTACTAAGAAAGCTGCTGCAAGTAAAACAACAAAATCTGCTGTTAAAAGTAAAGCTAAGTCTACTGTGAAAAAAGTTGCAAATACTACAGCAAAGAAAACCACTACAGCTAAAAAACCTGTAAAGAAAGCTGCGGTTCCAAAGAAAACAGCGGTTAAGAAAACTGTTGTAAAAACTGAGGTGAAAAAAACTTCTAAACCAAAGAAAAAAATTAAAGGTTACAACAAAACTGAATTGAAAGTTTTTAAGAAGGTCATCCTGGATAAGCGTACTGAAATTATTGAACAATTGGAAGCCTTAAAAGAACAGATGATGGATTCGAGTACCGGGCAGTATGTTAATGAAAACTCTCCTTATTCCCTTCACATGGCGGAGCAGGGTACCGATGCGCAGGAAAGAGAGAAATTGTACTTGTGGGCTCAGCGGGAGAATAAATTTTTAGCTTATCTTGAAGATGCATTGCAGAGAATTGAACTTGGTACTTATGGCATTTGCATTGAGTGTGTTGATGAGCCGAAAAATTTATGTCCTACTTGTCCGCTTATTCCTAAAGAAAGATTGATGGCTGTACCGCATACTCAACATTGTGTTGAAGTTAAGAATGCACAATCTAAATAATTAATAGGCGGTAATTTTTGAAAGTATTATATATCAGTCTTGCGGTATTCCTTACTGACCAGTTATCTAAACTAGCTGTTAAAGGTTTTTCTATCCCGTTTTTGAATTTCAATTGGGAAGGAATGCACTATGGACAAAGTATAGATGTTTTGGGTAAATTTTTCAGAATAACGTATGTGGAAAATCCTGGAATGGCATTCGGATTTGAGATAGGTGTTATTCAAAAGCTTTTCCTTTCACTTTTCACACTCGTAGCTGCCATAGCAATTTTTTACTATCTCTACAGATCTAAAGATGACGGCTTAGCATTGCGAGTTGGACTTGCTTTGATTCTTGGCGGAGCGCTTGGCAATTTAATTGACCGCACATTCTATGGAGTTATTTTTGGTTATGCTCCTTTGTTTTACGGCAAAGTAGTAGATTTTCTCCAATTTGGGGCATACTTATGAAACTTGGCCTATATTTAATATTGCCGATTCGGCAGTATCAGTCGGGGTCGGGGTGATTCTTGTTTTTCATAGGGAGAAGAAACATGAATTGGATGATTCTGATAAAATAACTTCTGATGATGAAAATAACCATTCTCCACAACCTGATATTTTAGAGAATGACGAAAATAGTAACAAAGAAAAAATATCTGTTTGACATACCGGAAGGGAAGAAGAAAGAGCGCATTGATGTTTTTCTTACCAATTCCCTCGAAAATGCTACTCGTTCCAGAATCCAAAAACTAATAAAGGCTGAATTTGTTACGGTAAATGGAAATACTGTAAAGTCCAATTACGTCATTTCGCCAGGTGATAAAATTAACGTCACAATTCCCGTTTCTCCGCGACCCGATAAAATAGAAGCAGAAAACATTCCTATAGAAATTGTGTACGAAGATGATTATCTGATGGTTGTAAATAAACCAGCAGGCATTGTTGTACATCCTGCGTTTGGAAATTTTACAGGTACGCTAGTTCACGCACTTTTATACCATACCGAAAATTTAAGCGACTATAATTCACCTGACCGCCCCGGAATTGTTCATAGATTAGATAAAAATACAAGCGGACTTCTTCTCGTGGCAAAAGATACTTGGGTTCATGCTCAACTGGCTAAACAATTTTCGAATAGGACAATCACAAGAGAATATTGGGCGGTCTGTTGGGGAATATTCAAAGAGAGTGAGGGACATGTAATCGGTAATATTGCCCGGAGTAAAAAAGATAGAAAAGTATTTACTGTAAGTGAAAATGAAGGAAAACATGCTGAAACATTATTTTGGGAATTAGAACAGTTTGAGTTTGCTTCCCTAATGAAGTTAAAATTAAAAACAGGCAGAACCCACCAAATACGAGTCCACATGGCTCATATCAATCACCCGATTTTCGGAGATCCGACGTACGGAGGAAGAAAAATTGTGTATGGAAATAACCTTGCGAAAATAAAATCCAGAGTGGATAATCTTCTCTCCATTATTGATAGGCAAGCATTACATGCAAAAACAATCGGATTTATTCATCCTAAAACTAACGAAGAACTGACTTTTAATTCAGAGCTGCCAGAAGATATGAAAGAATTGATTTATAAGTTACGAGTATAAACGGCAAATTTTTAGTTGTACCTATTTGGTTGTTTTAACTTTTTTTGGTTTTGCTAAACCAATTTTAAAATCTGTGCAAATCTGTATGATCATCTGCAGCAGGTTATGAATAAATGTTGTTTGATCAAGAATTGATCTTACAATTCAGTATCACTATTGAATCAGTAATGTCTGATAGAAAAAACATAAGGGTCAAACACAAGTTTGACCCGTAAAATATTAATATTGTTTACCGAAAAACAAAACAGAATTAACGATATAAGAAAATTTAGCGGACAACGCATAATAAGTCAAATACTAAAGTACATTGAACCGGCAATAATTTAGCGGACAGCAGCAATATAGAGTACCGGCAGTAAAAGGACTAAAAACAATAAACTTAACAACCATAAGTCTCTTCAGTGACATACTCAAAGGTAGTGGGAAAACCCTGATAAGTGGGAAAAACAAGGGTGGCATAAAATTCCATACAATGATAAACTCACTTTAAGATGTTCCTCGTCTACTTAAATTTATTTCATCTGCAATCCACGACCATGAGTTTCTAAAGGTCTTGGGCTTATTCTAACATTATTTCAATTGTAAGATTTTATCTTATAACTTACTTAAACTTAATCTTATTTATAGAAAACCCAGAGGTTGAGTGGTCGTTTTTATCTAATAAATCATCTGTGAACAACTAATTCTTTT
>QILJ01000017.1 GCA_003233295.1 Ignavibacteria bacterium
TTGAAATTATTTTTTCCAATTCCGGCACATAATCGCTTGTTGTTGATTTGATTATCTCAATCTCCTCTTGATAGCTTGGGTAATCTAACCAGACATTAAACATAAATCTATCGAGTTGTGCTTCAGGTAATGGATACGTTCCTTCCTGCTCAATTGGGTTTTGAGTTGCCAGTACGAAGAAAGGTTCATCAAGCTGGTAAGTCTTGCCCATCGCCGTTACTTTATGTTCCTGCATAGCTTCAAGCAAAGCAGACTGTGTTTTGGGCGGAGTTCTGTTGATCTCATCAGCTAAAATGATATTCGCGAATACGGGACCTTCTATGAATCTGAAAGACCTTTTCTTAGTTACCTGGTCTTCCTCAATTATCTCTGTTCCAGTGATATCACCAGGCATTAAATCAGGTGTAAATTGTATTCTGCTGAATTTTAAATCGAGTACGTCAGCCAGAGTCTTTATCAATAGTGTCTTTGCTAATCCCGGAACACCGACAAGCAGACAATGTCCTCCGGCAAAAATTGAAACGAGTAAGTCGTCAATAATTTTGTCCTGCCCAATTATAACTTTACCTATTTCAGATTTGATTTTTTTTACTGAAGAGTTTAATTTTCCAACTAACTCAATATCGTTTGAATTCGTACTATTTAGTTCCAAGATCCACCTAGATTTTTACTTCCCAATAAATATGGGATTTTAATTCCTCTACCCATTCTTTAAATTTCTTCTCACGTTTTCTATACTCAGCTAATCTTTTTATATCATCGTAATCATTATCGATATTAGCAACATGTTCTGGGATTCGCTTTATAAGTTTAACAATTTGATATCCGTATTTCTGCGGACCGATAACTAACTTTTGCGGAGCGCTAATTTCCCCTTCTTTCATCGAATAGACCGTTTGCAGAATTTGTTTGTCAAGCTGACCAACTTCCAATGTACCAAGCTTGCCACCGAACTTGGCAGTTTCTTTATCATCGCTATATTTTTTAGCGTAATATTCAAAAGTATTAAATCCTTGTCTTATACTGTCTTTAATATCAGTCAGCAATTCAATTGCTTTAAGGTCTGCCTGATCATCACTTTTTATCATCACTAATATATGACGGGTATGTATCTGGTTCCCTTTTCTCTCAAGTAGCTGAATAATATGGAAGCCAACGGGAGACTCAACCACACCGGAAATCTCACCTTCTTTCAGTGCAAACGCCGCAGCTTCAAACTCAGGATAAAACACACCTCGCTGAACCAAACCAAGGTCACCGCCTTGCGCCCTACTGCCCGGATCATCAGAATACTTTGTTGCCAGTACTGCAAAGTCAGCACCATTTTTCAAAGAGTCCAATAGCGATTCGGCAAATTCTCTTGCTTTTTCTTTTGCATTCTCCGATTTTGACGGATCAATAAATATATGGCTTAAAGTGAATTTTTCAGGTATCAACCCGAGTGAATCTTTATATATTTCATAGAATTGTTCGACTTCCCGGCGTGTAACATCAATCTCTCCAAATTTCTGCTGCTGAAGTTTTTGCGCCATCAAATTCTTTTTTGTATCGTCCCGAAATTCCCTCTTGATCCTCTCTATACTCATTCCGTAAGTTTCTTCAACACGTTCTTTAGAACCGTACTGCTGAATAAAATATTTCATTTGATTGTCCAGCATCTGTGTAACTTCATCGTCGGATACCTCCACAGAATCAAGTTCTGCTTGAGCATAAAGAAGTTTTTCCGTTATCATTCCGTTTAGTATTTTTTTCCTAAGAGCAGGATCATCGGGATTTAAATTAGACTTTGCAGCTTCCATTTGAACACGAAGATCCAATTCGGATTTAAGGATTATCTCGTTATCAACCACTGCAACAATTTTGTCTATGGTTTCCTGTGCAATTAGTATTTGTACAAATACTAAAAGCATTATTATAACATACTTCATTATTTATTACCTCTCGATGCTTGAGCTATAATCAGAGTACAATTGTTTTACATAACTTTTATAAGCCAATTCTCTCTGCTGAGCTATATATCTTTCTTTTACCAAATCATAAATAATAGATAGATTCGGAATTTCATTTTTATCATATTTTTCGAGTAACTGGAAAACAATATAATGACCATCAAATGTTTCCATTACTTCACTGATTTGATTCTGAACCAGTGTTTTATAAACCTTACTATAAATATCGGGAGAATTTTTTACAACATACAAAAAAATTTCTTTCCCGGAATCAATTAATTCGGTTGAATGAAGAATTTTGTCTACCGCATCATCCCAATTATTTTGAAGCAGTGACGTTTTAAATTTTTCTGCAGCGTTATACTTATTAAATGATGCATAATTATATAATATAGCTAGTTGAGTTAATTTAAATTCATCAGGATTATTCATAAAATATTCTCTAACAGAAGATGAATCCTCTTTGATCTTTATATTTTCCATTATATTTTTAATCAGTAAAGAATTAGCAATCAATTTTGATGACTGCTCTGTTAAAGACTTATAATCTTTGCTGCTCAGTATACCTTCCTTTTTAGCAGCCAAGTATAACAATTCATCTTCAATCCATTGTCGAATATATTCCTCTCTGAATTTTGAGCCATCAACATTAGAAGACATTACATCATCAACCTCAGCTTCAGTTAGGTATGAATCTCCGACTTTAGCTATATACTTTTCTTCTTTTTTTTCAGTACAGGACACAAAATAAGCAATCATAAATCCAAAGAAAATTATTCTAATTATTTTCCGGTTTGAATGCATTCGTCAATTCTTCATAAAAATATTGTGGTTTATAAAGTTCTTTTAATTTATTGTTATATTCTTTTTCTAGTCGCTTGCTTTCCATTTCCTGATACGTACTGGATAATTCAGGTAAAGCTTCCTCGTAAGTTTTTATCCTTGCCGGAAGTTTCTTATTCAATTTTACAATTGCCCAGCCTTTCATCACTTTAAAAGGTTTTGAAAAATCGCCAACATTTGATAATGAATCTGCTTTACGTGACAACTCACTATCATCAACATTTTTTAAACCGTGATCTCCCGCTTTCTCTTTCATTCCAGGTCGTTTTGTATATTTTACTGCTACAACTCCAAAATCCTCTCCATTTTTTAGCATTTTGTAGCAAGTATCAATCTTTTCTTTTTTGTATGTAAAAATCTCACTGAAACCAACTTGTGCTGGAGCTTTATAATCTTCCTTAGTTTTTTCATATAGTTTCTTAAGTTCAGTGGAATCAATTTTCACTTTATTCCAAACCTCATCCTCTTGAAGTTTAAAGATATATATACCGTTTCTGTAATCATCCATTAACTTTGCAAATTCAGGATCAGTATTCTCAAGTGTTGCAGCTTTTTCTTCCAGAAGTAATTGGGTGCTGTATTTTTTGATACCTCCGTTAAGTAAAGCGGCATTCAATTTTTTACTTTTATATTCTGATTTCTTATCCATGAATGTTAATAAACTATCTAGAGAAACAGATCTACTCTTAGTAGTAATAATGTTTTCATCTTTATGTGAATTAAAATCTTTATTTTTCTTGTAATCAGCATCTAATGTTATCTGATCCCCATCTTTTGTAAGCAGCTTAACCAGATCTTCATTCACTGAATAGTTGAATTCTTTTTTCAACTTAGCAATATATTGATCATAATCATATTGATAACGAGATTTCTTATAAATTTCTCTCAGTTTCTCAATTTCTTTTTCGTATGGCGGATATTCTTTTTCTGCGGTAAGTTTAATAATATGATATCCGAATCTGGTTTTGACTATTGGTGAGGTTTCCCCAACTTTTAACTTAAACACTGCTTCATCAAAAGGCTGAACCATTTGTCTCCTTTCAAAAAATCCAAGATCGCCGCCTTTTTTTGCAGAACCTGGATCCTCTGAAAACTCACGCGCCAGAGAATCAAATGACGCTCCGTTTTTAAGATCATTATCTATTTTAGTTATTCTAGTAAGCGCAGAACTGGAATCATTTTGGTTATTCTTCGTAGATTTAATTAATATATGACTTGCACGTATCTTATATCGTCGCTTCTCACGATCGGTAACCTTTATAAGATGATAACCGAATTTTGTTTTAACAACTTCAGGATAAACTTCACCAACAGGTGTTGAATATGCAACCATTTCGAAGGATGGAATAATTTGTCCGGCAGTAAACCAGTATATGTCGCCGCCTTTATTTTTCGAGAATCTATCGTCAGAATACTTCGCCGCCATTTCCTCAAAGCTTGCGCCATTCTTAATACTATCTAAAATCGATTGTGCTTCTTCCTTGGCTGCCTCATCAGTAGAATCGACCTTTATCATGATATGACTGGCTCTTACTTCCTCACTTCGCTGGTTATAAAAATTTTTAAGACCCGGTGCAACAATGTACTTCTCTTTAATATACGATACCCCAACTTTCGTCTTATAATCGTTCAATTCTTTGTTAAGGTCTTCATCTTGATAATAACCGCGGACAAAAGCATCGCGTAGTTTCATTTTATAAGGCACATAAAGATCAAGAAATTTTTCATAATCGTCAAGGGAATCATCCTTTGCCGCTTCTATACCACCCACATTTTTCGCATAGGCGTTCTCAAATTCTCCCATTTTAATATCACTATTACCAAATTCTGCAACTACGATTTCAGAATGTTTTGTTGTAGCACAAGCAGCGAAAAGTAATCCTAATAAAACAGAGGTAAATAAAATTCTGAAATTCATAAGTGTAAATCCTCCAAATTAATTAAATCAACATTTATTTTAGTTATGGTTATTTATAAAGTCAAGGGACTAATCCGGTTCCATTAATTATGACTTTATTTCATAAATTTATTTGTATTCCTTTCCCAGAATACTCCATCCTTATAGCCTTGAATATTTTTATCAGTTTTGGCTAACTCCAATCTCTTTTCAGCTATGCACGCAAACTTCTTATCAATCTCAATACCTGAATATTTTCTCCCTAATTTTTTAGCAACAACAGAAGTTGTTCCCGAACCAAGGAAAGGATCGAAAACCATATCTCCCTTTTTACTGCTAGCCAAAATTAATTTTGCAAGCAGTTTCTCTGGTTTCTGTGTCGGATGATCGGTATTTTCGGGCATTGACCAAAACGGTATTGAGATATCATTCCACAAATTAGAGGGAAATGTTAAGCGAAAAGAACCATCGGCTGTTTCCTTCCAATCTTTTGGAAGTCCATCGCCTGTTCTGTAAGGGGCAATAACTCTCCTTTTCAGTTTTACAGATTCTGTATCAAAATGGTAGTCATCAGACTTTGTGCAAAACCAAATATCTTCAGAATTCGATTTCCAATTTGATTTAGCTCCTCTTCCTTTTTCTCTTTCCCAAGTAATTCTGTTACGCACTTTAAAATATTTAATTAACACAAGATGTATGGATGTTGATGATTTCCAATCGCCGCAGACATATATTGAAGCAGTATCTTTTAGAGTCCGTTCCATTTTTCCTATTAAGCCATCAAGCCAATTTGCATATTTTTCAATTGAACTTTCTTTGAACTTGGCAACGCCAAAAGTTTTGTTCATATTGTACGGCGGATCAATAAATAAAAGATCAATAAACCTATCCGGCAGAAAATCTATCGCAGAAAAAACATCTTGGTTAATAGTTTTATTTACAATTTCTCTAACACTTGTTTTTTTATTCAAAGTAATCAGCCGCTTACTGATCTTGCTAATTTCTTTGTCCGATATTTTAATAGTTTTATTTCGTGCCGCCGGAGTAGTTTTACTCATTTACCTTTACAATTCCTTATCTTACCTTAGTCCCAACTTTCACTTCCGAATCAACTTCGAGCACACTTAATTTTCCGCTTTCATCTTCAATTGCCAGAATCATTCCTTGCGATTCAACACCGAATAATTTTGCAGGTTGAAGATTAGCAACAAGAACGATCTTTTTACCGATCAAACTTTCCGGTTCGTAGCTTTGAGCAATACCGGCAACCACTTGGCGTTTTTCCTTACCAAGATCAACTTGAAGTTTTAACAGCTTGTTGCTTTTCTTGATCTTTTCCGCTTGTAATACTTTCGCAATTTTAAGATCAACTTCATCAAAAGTAATTTGAGAAAATTTTTCTTCCTCTTCTTCCGGTTTGCTCCATTTGTTGATCTGTTCCTCTATTATTTTATCATCAATCTTAGTAAAGAGTATCTCAGCTTTATTGATTTGATGACCATCTCCAAGATTGCTTTTACCGCTTTCTTGCCAAGATGTTTTCTCTGCATTTAACATCTTAAATAACTTATCGGAAGTAAACGGTAAAACCGGTGAGAAAACTTCTGCCAGAGTAAAAATTGTTTGGAGACAAATGTTTATTGTTGTTCCGCATTTTTCTTTATCAGTTTTAACAATCTTCCACGGTTCCGAATCATTGAAATATTTATTTGCCGCTCTAGCTAGACTCATCATTTCAAAAACAGAATCTTTGATTTTATATGAATCGATCAAAGCGCCTATTTTACTCGGGTAAGATTCAATACGCTCAAGCATCTCTTCATCAATTTTTTCCAACTTTCCTC
>QILJ01000187.1 GCA_003233295.1 Ignavibacteria bacterium
TTCCTGGCAATCTTTTCCTGCTTTTGGGCTATATAGTCTGAGGTCTTTTTGTTCTCTTTTTCTTTTGAGAGGATAAGATCATATTTACGATCTAAATTCTCTTCTCTGCTCTCTAATTTTCTTTGTAAGTTCTGAAGTTTTTGTCTTTGCGTATTAACTTCACCGTCAAATTCTTGTTTTTTCTTATACCATTCATCTTTTACTTCAAGAATTTTTTCTCTTTTAAGATTCTTAGCTTCCTTTTCCGCATCGGTAATTATCGCTTTCGCTTTTTCTGTAGCATTAGTAAGTGTATTTTTACCAATTTTTGAATTTAAAAACCATCCGAGATAAAAAGCAACTACTACCAATCCAATAACAATAGAAATAATAATTACAGGGTCCAAAATTTCCATAATTCCTCCACAATGTATTTATAATATCCGTACTACCAGTCTAACGTTGAAGAACCTCTTATGACATAGGTGGGTCATTGCCCGACGCTTTTTAACGTCCACTTGGTTGTGCAAAGACAACTCTCAAATAAATTTGAGATGAGGCCTGTAATACACGCCGTGAGTCAAGAACCCTATTGGTTTTAACTATAGTTCTTCATTTTTAGAACAGGCAGTACGGTAAATCTAAGATGGTGAGGACATTATTTTTGATTCGTTCAGTAGAAGCTTTATCTTTTTAACTTTATCAGTCGCTTGAATACTAAATTCCCTAAACTTATTCTTTTCCATAAAAAGATCATATGCAATATTCAGAGCCGCAATAATCGCAATAGTTTCCGTTGCTTGATTGGGCAGTTCATCCTTCGTTTCATTCATCACATTATTTACATACTCAGCCAGATCAGCAGCTAATTCTTCATTTTCTACAAGAAGAGAATATTCTTTATCAAATATTGTTACTTTGAGCTTCTTTTTTTCAGTCATTTTTTGTCATCACCATCATTTACAAATTATTTAAGAACGTAAATGATTATCAATTTTATCTATAAGTTCCGCAATTTTAGCTTTGATAGCTTCTCTATCCTCAGAATTGTTGCTTCCTTCCTCTTCAAAAAGATCATCACTAAAAGTACGGGTCTTTGTTTCTTTTTCTAATTGTTCCAATTTCAATTTAAGAATTTCATTCTCATCTTTCAAGTTTTTAATAGTTTTTTCTAACGCTAATTTTTCTTCAGATAATTCATCACAGCGTTCAACGAACAAATAAATACTCTTTTCCAGAGAAAACAGCTCGTCTAAAAAGAAATCATATATCGATTGTTCTGCCAAATTTATTTACCTCTTAATTCTGCATTCACTTTTTTCTTCACGCTTTCAATAGCTTTCCAAAATTCAACTTCCACCTCATCTTCGGTTAGCGTACGCGATTCATCAAAATAAATAAGTTCAAATGCAAGACTCTTTTTATCTTCCCCTAAACTTTCACTTTCAAAGATATCGAATAACTTAACATTTTTCAACAACTTAGAGCTATTTTCATAAATTATTTTTTTAACTGTATTAAAGCCAATATTTTTATCAATTACAAATGCACAGTCCTTTTTGATCTGAGGATACTTTAGCAATTCTTTAAAGACCGGCTTATTCTTCTGCAGTTTCTTCATTTCATGCAAATTGAAATCAAAAACAAAAACGTTTTGAGTAATATCAAAATCTTTTAATACATTTTTAGCGACCTTTCCTCCTTCAGCAATTTTTGATTTACCGGAAAGAATAGATATCGAATATTCGTAGACTTCATCGGCAGAATTATTCTGCTTAATTTTTGTTTTTGAGGAATTTATTGTTTCCTCGAGAAATGATTCTGCAATTCCCTTCAGATCATAGAAATCAAATTCACGTTCTTTGCTGTTCCACTCAGCTTGTTCAGCCAAGCCTGTAATAGCCAACAGCAGATGTTCCGATTCATCAAAATCGGAAAAATCATTTATTTCATTATTGATCTTATTTATTATATGACCGATTTCATAAATCTTCAAATCATTTTCTTTTACTTTGATATTTCTGCTGATAGTAGCAAGCACACCGGGGATAAGCGACGGACGGATGTGAGACATTTCGACACTCTGCGGATTCATTACTCCAACAGGATCTCCATATTTTTTTGCAACTTCTTCATTGAGAAGTGAGTTTGTAATTATCTCATAAAATCCCAGACCAGTTAAAGTAATTCGAACATGATCATTAAATAATGAGTGATCAACTTTTCGTTCAATCGAAACACCGATTTTTGAAATATTCGGAATATTATCATAACCGTAAATCCGTGCTATCTCTTCAATCAGATCGATCTCGCGTTCAATATCGTGTCTGAATAATGGGATTGAGCAAGTTACGGTTTCATCAGTTTCCTCAATTACTTTAAGTTCCAAACTGTTCAGAATATCTTTTACTTTCTGAGATGAAACATCAAAGCCAAGAACTTTTCTTGCACGTTCAAATCTTAGAGAAACCTTCTTTCTTTTTATCTCCTTCGGATAAGCATCGATTAATCCAGATGCAATTTGTCCGTCGCCCAATTCGGCAATCAACGAAGCCGCCCTGTCTGCAGCAAATGTGGTCATATCCGGGTCGCATCCGCGCTCAAATCTGATTGATGAATCAGTCTGAAGTCCGAGTTTCTTAGAAGTTTTACGGATTGCAGAAGGTCTGAAATAAGCGCTTTCAATTAGGATGTTTTTTGTATCATTAGTAACTTCAGAATTTTCGCCGCCCATTACTCCGGCAATTGCAACCGGTTTTTCTGCGTCACAGATCAGCAAATCCGTTTCGATCAGTTTGCGCTCTTTGGAATCAAGAGTAACAAATGTTTCATCCTTACCAGCGCTGCGAACAACAATTTTATGTCCTGCTAATTTATCAAGATCAAATGCATGAAGCGGTTGTCCCAATTCGTACAATATAAAATTAGTTACATCCACAACATTGTTGATTGGTCGCAAGCCAATAGCAGTAAGCTTTTCCTTCAGCCAGTTGGGCGATTCCTTTATTGTAACATTCTTTACAACTCTGGCAACATAACGAGGACAATCCGTTTCGTTCTCGATTACAACTTCCGCAAGATCATTTACAGCTTCACTAGTTTCTTTGATCTCTAATTCCGGTCTAATCAATTTCTTTCCGAATACTGCAGCAAGATCGCGTGCAACGCCAACATGACTAAAAGCATCAGCACGGTTTGGTGTAATGTCGATATCTATAATTACATCATTAAAACCTAAGGCATCGCTTAATTCTGTGCCCTCTTCTACATCATCGGGCAGAACCATAATACCATCGTGGTTATCGCTTATTCCCAATTCCCTTTCCGAGCAGATCATCACCGCGGATCTTTGTTTTTCCAATCGTAAAATCAGCAGTCGGAATTTTTGCACCGACCTTTGCAAGAACAATCTTCTGACCCGCTGCAACATTAGGCGCGCCGCACACTATCGGTAATTCGTCCTCACCAACTTTTACTTTGCACAAAGATAATTTATCCGCATTGGGATGTTTCTCTTTTTCGGCTACATAACCGACAACAAAATTCTCGTAAATCTTTTTCTGGTCGATTACTTCATCTACTTCAAGCCCAGATGTAGTAAGGGTTTCAACTATCTCATCAGTCGATATCCCATCAAGATCAACATAATTTTTCAACCAATTAAGTGATAATTTCACTAGAGTTCCTCAATTAAAATTGCTGTAAAAATCGTTTGTCATTATCGAAAAATACTCTGATGTCGCCAACTCCATATTTTAACATCGCTATTCGTTCCACGCCCATACCAAAAGCGTAGCCGACATATTTTTCGTTATCAATACCTACATTCTCAAATACATTCGGGTCAACCATACCGCAGCCCATTATTTCGAGCCACTTACCTGGTTTACCTTTCTGCTCCCACCAAATATCAACCTCAGCGCTCGGCTCGGTGAATGGGAAAAAGCTCGGACGGAATCTGTACTTCACATCATCCCCGAAAAATTGTTTTGCGAACGCTACCAATGTTCCTTTTAATTCTGCGAAAGTTACATCCTCGTCAACGTACAACCCTTCAACCTGATGAAACAAGCAGTAACTCTTTGCGCTGAGAGCTTCATTTCTGTAAACCTTTCCGGGCATTATTGCTCTGAGCGGCGGTTCCTTACTTTCCATCAATCTAACTTGCACCGGAGATGTATG
This sequence comes from Ignavibacteria bacterium, assembly GCA_003233295.1. The sequence continues at coordinate 4,162 of QILJ01000187.1, forward strand.
TGTTCGCAGAAGAAATTTATCGTTGATGAAAAATGTATCCTGCATATCGCGTGCGGGATGATCAGTAGGGAAATTCAACATCTCAAAATTATTATGATCCGATTCTAATTCCGGACCTTCATATATCGAAAATCCCAGCCCTTTGAATATTTGTTTGATTTCATTTAACGTCTGAGTTAAAATATGAGTAGAACCAAGTTCAATCTTTCTGCCGGGAAGCGATAGATCGATATACTCTTGTATTTCCGATTCGGAACTAGCAAGCTGGATTTTAACTTCATCAAATTTTTTCTGAGCGGAAGACTTAGCCTTGTTCAGCATTTGACCATACTTGGGCTTCCTTTCCTTAGGCAATTGCTTGAATTCTTCAAACAACTCAGTGAACAGACCTTTCCTTCCCAAATATTTAATTCTTACTGCTTCTAAAGTTTCATCATCTTTAACTTCAGCTATTTCCGCACTAAACCCTTTTTCCGCTGATTCAATTTTATCGAGCATTACTTTAAACCTTAGTTATTAATAAAAACACCCTCTCCGTCTGACAGCAGAACAAAAGAGGGCATTAAAAATTATCTGGTTAATCCTTTTAATAAAAGGCAGCACAGATATTTAATCAGTAACAAATTTAACAATTTCTGAAAACGCTTTTGGATTTTCCACAGCTAAATCTGCTAAGATTTTCCTATTAATATCAACACCTTTAACTTTCATAGCATTGATCAATCTGGAATAAGTAGTTCCATTCACTCTTGCCGCTGCGTTTATTCTAACTATCCAGAGACGGCGGAAAGTTCTTTTCTTTGCTTTCCTATCTCTATAAGCGTATTGCAAACCCTTTTCAACATGGTGTTTTGCAACTGTATAAACGTTGCTGCGAGCGCCCCAAGAACCTTTTGCCATCTTGAGGACTTTTTTTCTTCGCTTATGTGAAGCGACTTTGTTGTTTGCTCGTGGCATACGTACCTCTTTATTTTATTGGATCATTATTTTGACACGTTTCTCTTCAGACTTAGCAACTAATGTTGCATGTCTCAAGTTTCTTTTTCTCTTTGTACTTTTTTTAGTGAGAATATGTGCCTTATAAGCTTTGTATCTTTTTACTTTTCCTGAAGCAGTTTTCTTGAATGTTTTTGCTGCTCCGCGGTTACTTTTCATTTTTGGCATAATATTTTACCTGTTTGTTATTTTTTCTTTTTCAGTTTCAATGGAGCTAATATCACATGCATTGCTCTGCCTTCAAATTTGAAATCATATTCCGGTTTTGCAATCTCGGATAATTTTTCAATGAATTTTTTCAACAGTTCAGCACCATGCTCTTTATACGCCAGCTCCCTTCCTTTAAATATGACGGAAACTTTAACTTTATTTCCATCCTCTATAAAATTTATTGCATGTCTTGCTTTAAATTCAAAATCGTGTGTATCAGTATTCGGATGCAATCTGATTTCTTTTAAAACCGTAACATGCTGTTTCTTTTTCTGTAATTTATCTCGCTTCTGTTTCTCGTAAACAAATTTGCCGTAATCAATAATTTTGCAAACAGGCGGATTTGCATTCGGTGCGATTTCAACCAAGTCAAGTTCTTTTTCTTCAGCTTTTTCAAGAGCCATTCTTGAAGTAAAGATACCGAGTTGAGTACTGTCGGAATCTAAAAGTCTAACTTCCTTTAATTCCAATAATTCTTGATTGATTCTTATTTTGTTCTGTTTCCCTTTTGATCCAGCTCCGATGAATAACCTCCACTAATTGTTATTATTTCTATTTTTAATAGATGATTTTAATTCGGAAATAAAATCTTCCAATTTGCTTTCGCCCAAATCACCATGTTTATGTTTACGAATTGAGATGGTGTTATTAGTTTCTTCTTTATCACCTACAATAAGCATGTAAGGAACTTTCTGTGTTTCCCAATCTCTTATCTTATACCCAATTTTTTCATTTCGTTTATCAAATTTAACTCTAATATTTTCATCAAGCAATGAAGATACAATTTTTTGCGCATAATCAAAATAATTTTGTGATACCGGAATGACAGCAACTTGAACAGGAGCCAGCCAAACCGGGAATGAACCGGCATAATGTTCTATCAGCACTCCCATGAATCTTTCGATTGAACCGAGCAGCGCACGATGAACCATGAACGGACGATGTTCCTTTCCGTCTTCACCAATGTAAGTCATATCAAATCGCTCGGGCAGATTGAAGTCGAACTGTATCGTGCTCATCTGCCATTCTCTGTTAAGCGCATCTTTAATTTTGATGTCGATCTTAGGACCGTAAAAAGCGCCGCCGCCTTCATCAATTTCATATTCAAGTCCTTCATGCTCCAGGGCTTTCTTTAATGAGTTTGTTGCCTGCTCCCAAAGTTCATCATTACCAGTAACCTTTTCGGGACGGGTTGAAACATAATATTTAAGACTCTCAAACCCGAAAGATTTCCACATGTAATTTGAAAAACGGATAACTTCAATTATCTCATCTTCAATCTGCTCTTTTGTACAGAAGATATGAGCATCATCTTGAGTAAAACCTCTTACACGAAGAAGTCCATGTAGAACGCCGCTTTTTTCATAACGGTAAACTGTTCCAAGCTCTGCCCAACGCAGAGGCAGATCACGATAAGAACGAAGATCAGTTTTATAGATTAAAATGTGAAACGGACAGTTCATTGGTTTAACATAATAATCCTGTTCGTCAATCTCCATCGGAGAATACATATTCTCTTTGAAATGAGAAAGATGTCCGCTTGTTTCCCAAAGCTGAGCCTTACCAATATGCGGAGAATAAAGAAGATCGTAACCGTTCTTCAGATGCTCTTTTTTCCAGAAATCTTCAATCTCATTTCTAACTCTTGCACCTTTCGGATGCCAATAGATCAAACCAGGACCGGCATCTTCGTGAATACTGAACAAGTCTAACTGCTTCCCTAACTTTCTATGATCTCGTTTTTTTGCTTCCTCAACAAACTCCAGATAATCAGTAAGCATTTTCTGTTTCGGGAATGAGATACCATAGATCCTCTGCATGCGAGCTTTGTTTTCGTCACCGCGCCAGTACGAACCGGAAACACTCAGAAGTTTGAAATATTTTATATATCCGGTTGAAGGAAGATGAGGTCCAAGACACAAGTCAGTGAAACCGCCTTCATTATAAAGGCTTATAGCTGTTGTGTTTTCATCAAGTCCGTCAATCAACTCAAGTTTGTATTCATCCTTTTGCTCATTGAAAAATACAAGTGCTTCTGATTTACTTAGTTCTTTTCTCTTGAAAGGTTCATTCTTATCAATGAGTTCCTTCATCTTTTTTTCGATCTTAACTAAATCTTCTTCAGATAATTTTTCATTAATATCTATATCGTAATAAAATCCATTATCTATTGCCGGACCAACGCCAAACTTAGCTTCAGGATAAAGTTCCTTCACCGCATGAGCCATAAGATGAGAAGAAGAATGCCAATAAGTCTCTTTCCCCTTTTCATCGTTAAAAGTATATAGCTTCAGTTCACAGTCATTGTTGATAGGAGTATTGATTTCCTTCATGATACCGTCAATTTCCGCTATCAAAGTTTCCTTTGCCAATCTTCCGGAAATAGATTTTGCTACCTCTAAAGGAGTAATACCTTTATCATACTCTTTTGCAGAGCCATCCGGTAATGTTATTTTAACTTTTCCCATATCAAATTTTATTTAAAAAAAAACGGAGAATCCTCCGAAAATTGTGGGTTCTGGCAGATTCGAACTGCCGACCTTCTGCACGTCAAGCAGACACTCTAACCAACTGAGCTAAGAACCCAATTTGTAAAATTTTATTTCACAATACTTCTACAAATTTTAATATTTTTGTACCGAGGGCCGGACTCGAACCGGCACGGGAGAAACCTCCCACTGGATTTTAAGTCCAGTGCGTCTACCAATTCCGCCACCCCGGCAACAAAAGGTATTTACAAACTTTATCAGAACCTTTAAATGTTTCGTTTTCATTCTAAAACGAACTACAAATATATATCTTTCCAACTTTTTATGCAATATCTTTTATACAGAAATTCACCTCTAATTTGTTCCGAGAGAAGAAAATAGCCGAATCAATCAAAGTAACATTTTAGAAATTTATCAGATGCTAAGCCGGTACTTATTAATTTGCGTAATATCGGATAAAAGTATTTGATTACTAAAGGAAAATGATTTAGATTTGGAATCTAAATTTTTTAGGGCCAATAGCTCAGTTGGTTAGAGCATCTGACTCATAATCAGAGGGTCCGGGGTTCGAGTCCCTGTTGGCCCACGAAAATAAAAAACGCCTAATTTTGGCGTTTTTTATTTTTAAATGAATATAATTCAAAAACCAATCGAGAGAATTGCTTTATAAATTATAATTTGCGAAGATATGTTACATCCGTTAAATCTTCATACTATGAACTTAAAAGTTCTATTTCTTCCTCAACATTTTTTCAATAGAATCCCACATATCTTTAGGTAGTGCTTCAAGGAAATTAAATTGCCCTGCGCCCTGCAGCCATTCACCACCATCAATAGTAACCGCTTCCCCGTTAATGTATGCTGAAAAACCGGAAATAAGATATGCAGCAAGATTCGCTAGCTCTTGGTGTTCTCCTACTCTGCGCAAAGGGACTTTATTTTTAAAGTCAAATTTTTCCACAAGGTCTCCCGGCAGCAGCCTTTCCCAAGCGCCTTTCGTCGGGAATGGTCCGGGTGCAATTGCGTTCAAACGTATCCCGTATTTTGCCCATTCCACTGCAAGCGAGCGGGTTAATGCAAGCACTCCGGCTTTAGAGACAGCAGAAGGGACAACATACCCTGAGCCCGTCCATGCATAGGTAGTTATTATATTAAGCACAGTGCCCGGCTGTTTTTTCCCAATCCAATCTTTTCCGAATGCAAGTGTGCAGTTGTAAGTCCCTTTCAACACAATATTTACAATCACATCAAATGCACGATTTGATAATCTTTCCGTCGGACTAATAAAATTCCCCGCAGCATTATTCACTAGTGAATCCACTTTACCAAATTTTTCAACTGATTCTTTCAGCAATTCCTCAACTTGATGATAATCAGAAACATCACACTGAACCGGTAAAACTTCATCTTCATGCCCGGTTTCATTAGATATTTCCTCGGCAGTATTTTTTAGCACATCGATCTTTCTACTTGTAATAACTACGTTTGCACTGAGTTCACTAAAATATTTCGACATCGCTTTCCCGAGCCCTGTTCCCCCGCCCGTTACAACTATAGTTTTACCTTCAAAGGCATTGTCTTTTAACATCGATTGAGTATAAACTTTTTCGTCCATTATTTTCCTCTTTTTAACTTTAATACTGCTAAATCAACTTGATTGAAAATTAGCAAAAAACAATTTGATATCAAATAACAGAATACGCTTTCGCATCGAGTCAAAAAAATTATTCAAAAGGAATGAGAATAAATATCTTATTATTTTCAGCCACCGTGTGGACGGTAGCTGCAGTGAAGTTTACTTATTTAATTTAAGTTCTTTTTCTTCTTTCTTCTTCTCTGCAATTCGTCTATTTTCCTGAGCTTTAAGTCTTCTCTGCAATTCGTCTATTTTCCTGAGCTTTAAGGGTATCTAAATATACCTCAGCTAATTTGAAGAAATCACTCCATGTCTGTTCATCGTACTTAAATTTTTCAAGTGAGCTTTTGTATTGTTGTTCTGTGAGGTGATAATCTTTATATAAACTATCGACAGCTATTTTCAAACTATCAATGTTATACTTATAAGTTTCCTGTGTAACGAGAATATCTACATAAAGGTGGGCAATTTTATCTTTATCAACCTCATCTTCCGAACTGCATCCGCTAAAAAAAAAAATTGAAACTATTAAGAAGATCCAAACTATTTTCATCTTTTCTTGCTAGCCTCAAAAAGAATTCTCTTTTCTTCCTCGGTCAGGTTTTGGTAGCCGCCCTCGCTAATCTTATCCAAAATTTCGTCAATTCTTTTTTGATCCGGATGTTTATCATGTTTTTTCTTATCATTAATCTCGTAAAACTCAGCATCTTGGATATCCTTTTTACCAAATCCCATTCCACTTACAGCTCGCTTGAATCCGCCACTCGAGGAACCAAAGCTCGAAGGTTTCTTGACCTTATCAAAAAGGGCATCAATATTATAGTTATGTTTTCTATCCAGCAAAATGAAGATGAATCCGGTTACTGCTCCTCCCACATGAACCATATGAGCAATAAAACTCATATCACCAACAGACATAAATTCTATTAGAACTAGAAATGCGATCAAGTACTTCGCTTTAACCGGAATAAGGAAATAGAGGAAAATTAGTCTATCCGGGAAATACATAGCAAAAGCTATCATAACTCCGAATACAGCGCCCGAAGCGCCAATTGTTGGAGCTAAGCTTGATGAGAACAGCGGCGCTAAGAACAGCTGGAAGAAAGCACCTCCGATACCAGTAAGAAGATAAAAGAATAGAAATTTTCTTGACCCCATTAAATTTTCAATTTCCATTCCAAACATCCAGAGTAGGAACATATTGAAGAATATATGAGCAAAACCGCCATGCATAAACATATAAGTAAATATCTGCCATATCTGAAAATTAAACGGCTGCCCGGCTCGGTCAACTCCAACAATTGGATTCAATGCAAAATACCTATTCAGTATATACCAGCCTGGGTAACCTCCGAATTTTAAATTGTCAAATATTAGCTGGATAAAAAAGACAACAACAGTAATCAATAGTATATATTTAATTACCGGCGGGAAAAAACTGAATCCGCCAAAACTTCTAGGTCTATACGTTCCTCTTGGATCATAACTCATCTATTAAATCCCATTTATTCAAAGTATTTTTACAAAATTACTCTTTTTCAAGCATAAAAAAAAGGAGTGTTAATCGAATGCTCACTCCTCGTCTTTAATGTTATTATTCCTTAAGCATCGGTTAATGCAGCAACACCCGGAAGTGTTTTCCCTTCGAGGAATTCTAAAGAAGCACCGCCGCCTGTTGAAACGTGTGATACTTTATCCTCGAGTCCGGCTTTTTTAATTGCTGCCGCAGAATCACCGCCGCCAATTATTGTGATCGCTCCATTTTCTGTAGCTTTTACTAAAGCATTGGCAACTGCGTCAGTTCCATGGGCGAAATTATCAAATTCAAATACACCCATTGGTCCGTTCCATACAACAGTTTTACTGTTAATAATTTCCTCGGCAAAAATAGCTCTGGTTTTTGGTCCAATATCCAATCCCATCTTATCAGCTGGAATCATATCTATGTCCACAGCTTCTGTAGGTGAATCGTTACTGAACTCAGACGCAATAATTACATCAACCGGGAGCAGAACTTTGACCGTTTCAGATTCAAAAGATTTTAACATTTCAATTGCAAGATCAAGCTTCTCTTCTTCCAATAAGGAAGAACCGATTTCATAACCCATCGCTTTGATAAAAGTATAAGCCATACCACCGCCGATTATGAGCGTATCTACCTTGTCCATCAAACTATCAATTACATCAATTTTACCGGATATTTTTGCCCCGCCAAGAATTGCTGTAAAAGGTCTTTTAGGATTTGCAATAGCTCCGTCCAGATAATCCAATTCCTTTTGCATTAAGTAGCCCGCAGCACAAATATCAAAATATTTAGTTACTCCTTCAGTTGAAGCATGAGCACGATGTGCGCTACCAAAAGCATCATTTATATATACATCACCCAGCTTTGCCAGCTCTTTTGCAAATTCCGGATCGTTATCGGTTTCCTCTTTGTGGAAACGCAAATTTTCCAGAAGTAAAACTTCACCTTTCTTTAATGAATCAGCAAGTTTTTCAACCTCGTCTCCTATGCAATCGGATGCAAATTCAACTTCCTTGCCAAGAAGTTCGCTAAGTCTATCAGCAGCAGGTTTAAGACTGAACTCCGGTTTAACTTCACCTTTTGGTCTTCCTAAATGGCTCATAAGAATAACTTTGCCACCGTCGTTAATTATTTTTTCGATAGTCGGTAATGCTGATTTTATTCTGATATCATCGGTTATATTTTGATTTTCATCCAAAGGGACATTAAAATCAACTCGTACCAGAACTCTTTTCCCTTTCAGATCGACTTTATCAATTGATAATTTATTCATTTCATCCTCAAACTTTGTTTTTAAATTAGATAAAAAAAAGACGCAGAAAATCTGCGTCTTAAATTTAGACTAATATTATTATTTTGTGATCTTCAATAATAAGTCAACTACTCTGCATGAGTATCCGTATTCGTTATCATACCATGAAACAACTTTTACCATGTTGCCTTGAACCATAGTAGAAAGTGAATCAAAAATAGAAGAATGTGCATTACCGATAATGTCAGCAGAAACAATCGGATCCTCAGTGTATTCGAGAATTCCTTTCATTGAACCTTCTGCAGCTTCTTTCATAGCAGCATTAACTTCTTCAACTGTAACTTCTTTTTTCAACTCAGCAACTAGATCAGTAATTGAACCGTCCGGTGTTGGAACTCTTAATGACATTCCATCCAGCTTACCGTTCAATTCTGGAATAACTTTACCAATTGCCTTAGCAGCGCCTGTTGATGTTGGAATGATTGAAAGAGCAGCTGAACGTGATCTTCGTAAGTCACTATGAGGCAAATCCAATAATCTTTGATCGTTTGTGTATGAATGCACTGTGGTCATCATGCCTTTTTCAACACCAAATTTGTCGTTCAATACTTTTACAAGCGGAGCGAGACAGTTTGTTGTGCAAGATGCATTTGAAAGTACTTTCTCATCACCGGTAATAACTTCTTCATTAACACCTAGAACAACGGTTGCATCAATATCTCCTTTTGCAGGAACGGTTAAAATAACTTTCTTTGCACCGGCCGTAATATGTTTTTCGCAAGCTTCCTGAGTTCTGAAAACACCTGTTGATTCAATAACAACATCAGCGCCAAGTTCGCCCCAGTTAAGCTCTGCAGGATCTTTTATTGCTGTAATTTTAATTGGTTGTCCGTTAACAACAATTGAATCTCCGTCAACTTTTACTTCACCGTTAAATCTTCCATGAACTGAATCATACTTTAACAAGTGAGCTAGAGTTTTAGCATCTGTCAAATCGTTGATACCTACAAATTCAATATCGCCCAAATCCAATGCTCTTCTGAATACAAGACGTCCAATACGTCCAAAACCATTAATTCCTACTTTTACTGCCATTTTTAAGCCTCCGTTAAAATATATGTTATTTTGAAAATTTCTTTAGAATATTGAGGGCAAAAATACTTATTTATCCTCAATTTTCCAATAAAAATCGTATGATACCATAAAATACTTTAGTATCTTTTTGCTTGAAAAATCTGAATATTTTTACTATTTAGAGTTTTGTATTAAAACATAAATTATGGGAATAATAATGCAGCCAAAAGAGACATTTCTAAGATATGTTCCAATCTTTACAGACTTACCTGAAGATGCCCTTGAAAAGATAGAAAGAATAGGCAATAGGAAAACATACAATAAAGATGAACCGATACTTCTCGAGGAGGATTCCGGTACAGCGTTGTTTGTAATAATCAGCGGCAAGGTAAAAGTTTCTCGATCAAGTGACGACGGAAAAGAAGTGATTTTAACAATACTTGGAGAATCTGACTTTTTCGGCGAAATGGCAATTTTAGATGGACTTGCCCGGTCGGCAAATGTTATTGCAATTGA
>QILJ01000136.1 GCA_003233295.1 Ignavibacteria bacterium
GCCAAGGCCTTAATGAAAGAATATAACAACGCCATTATGTTAAACCAAAACCTTAGTGAAGAAGATGCCAGGGCGGTTGCCGAGTATTTGCGAACGTTATAACACTTTTGGGTAAATACAATACAACATAGTGTTATCCCCTAGAATTTAAGGGGATAAAGTTATATTTTGTGTTCATATAACAAGTTGTGCAAAATTAAAAGAGAGCTTCTATAATTAAGATAAGCGTAATGAAAAAATCAATTTTTGATAGTAAATCGGAGAAGCGGATTTTTAAGAGAATGAAAACTCTATGGAGTAAATATGTAGATGTTTTCCCTCAGATTCCAGTAAAAAATGTTGTAGAATATAATGAACTTGAAAAATTCGATAAGAATCCTAAAGTAAAGGATTTTTTGCTAAAAACATCTTTTGATTTTGTTGTCTGTGAATTGGACTCGGGTATTCCAATTTTAATTATAGAGTTCGATGGTTTGAGCGGTGGATTTTCACGAGATGGAACCTTTTATTTAGGAACAGAATTAGAACAAGATAAGTATCGAAAATTAAAAATGGATGCAAAATTAAGGTTGTGCTCATACTTTCAAATTCCGATGATAGTTCTTTCATATGAAGAATGTAATTTATTATCTGAAAGCAATGATTGGATAACTATACTTGATGTCATTATTGGTGACGCTATAGAGAAAAACTATCACGAGAAGAATTATAGTGAATATATTAAAATATTGACAGAGGCATATAAATTTGGCGGAAAGGAAGCTGCAGAAATGGCGACCATTGAGATAGATACAATAAATGAGCTACATAATCCTATAAAAAGAAAGATTCGAGAAATTACAAGAAAATTCCCGCAATGGCCAATGCAAATAATATTTCCACAAGATAAGGATGGATACTTAACTGGAGTGTTTAGCTTGAACTTGGGTCTGAAAACTATTGAAAAATCATACTATTCCAAAAAGCTTTTAGAGTTTGAATTAAAAATTAGAAATGTTGGTGTTTTTGAAAGCGATGGATTATTTCTGTTCAATACAATTGGAGAATATTGCTTAGCAAGAAAGACTGAGAAAGAGCTGGGAACTGATGGCGAAAAATGGCAGAAAAGATATAATGAAGCTGAGTGGACAAAATAACTTTGCACAACAATGTATAAAAATAATAGCCGAAATAGTAGTAAATATGAGCATTATAGTCCGCAAAAAATTTAGTAATAAATTGAAAAATTCTGCTTCCGAAATCGGCTACTATTCTTATACAAACCGTTAGCGGTTATTAAAGAAAAACGGAAAAGAAACTGTCATAAAATTAAAAATCAGTTATTTTTGTAGAAAAGGAAAATAAATGAGCAAAATTAAAAAGATAAATACGGATTTTTATAACAAAGTAGTTGATTTATTAAAAGAAGCCAGAAAATCAGTAGTAAGAACTGTTGATAAAACAATGGTTCATACCTATTTTGAAATAGGCAGAATGATTATTGAAGAAGAACAAAAAGGAAAAGAACGTGCAGAGTACGGGAAAAAGTTATTGAAAGTATTGTCAACAAAATTAACTAATGAATTTGGCAAGGGTTTTTCTGTAACTAACCTTCAACAAATGAAGAATTTTTATAATGTTTATGGAAAACAACAGACACTGTCTGTTAAATCTGCGGACAATAAAAATTCATTGGTTGAGACTTCAATTCTTCAGTTAAGTTGGTCTCATTATTTATTTTTAATGCGGATTGATAATCCTGACGAAAGAAAATTTTATGAAATAGAGGCTGTTGAGAACAACTGGAGTTTAAGAGAATTACGAAGACAATTTAACTCTGCACTTTTTGAAAGACTGGTTTTAAGCAGAGATAAAAAGGGGATACGAGAATTAGCAGAAAAGGGGCAACTAATTGAGAAACCAGTAGATACTGTAAAAGACCCTTATGTACTAGAATTTCTTGGTTTACCGGAAGAACATAAATATTCAGAAAGTGAATTGGAACAAGAAATAATAGACAAACTTGAACATTTTTTACTTGAACTTGGAAAAGGATTTGCTTTTGTTGGAAGACAAGTGAGATTTACTTTTGATGAAGAACATTTTCGGGTTGATTTAGTCTTTTATAATAGACTTTTACAGTGTTTTGTTGTAATTGACATAAAAATTGGGAAATTAACACATCAAGATTTGGGTCAAATGCAGATGTATGTAAATTATTACGACAGATTTGTGAAACTTGACACAGAAAACAAAACCATCGGAATAATCTTATGTAAAGACAAAAATGATACTTTAGTAGAAATAACTCTTCCTGAAAATAATGAACAGATTTTTGCGAGTAAATATCAGACTGTATTACCAAGCAAAAAAGAACTGGAACAATTGATTGAAAATAAGGAAGATAAATAAACAACAAACCGCTAGCAAAAAACATAGCGCATACCGCAAGTAGTTGTAAATATGAATGATAGAATTATAATAAACATTGGTTGTAGACCGAAAGTGAGTAGCTTTAAAATGTGGCACACCATATTCAAACCGTTAATAACAACACAAGCTCAACCATCAATCTCGCATCTTTGTATAAATATTGTTACTTCATTTAAAATTTATCAGTAAATTTGCAGTGATATAAGTCACTATAATTTAATAAATATTTTATTAAGCAATGTTTGAAAAAGAAATTGAGTTTATCTATAACTATTATCTGAATAAGATAGAGAAACTAAACTCCTTCGTTACGTTTGATCAATTAGCTTCAGCCAAACTTCACCCTGCGTTGCTGCAGTATGTTTCAGCCGAAATTGATTATCTGATTTTTGAAGACCGCCAGAAGCTTTTGAAAGAATCTCTCTTCGATTATTCCGGTGATAAGATAAATGAATACTTTACTAAGATCAGCGAAGAGATAAAACTCACAAAGAAATTCTCAAAAGATTATATCAGTAAACTTCTGCTTCATGCAACATCGTTCAATGTAAATTATGTTGTAAGACCAAATTGGTCACTGCTTCAATTCATCTTTGAAAATGAGGATGAGAAGTATATTTCAGAAGTAAAACAAATTCTGAATTATCTTTATTACTATCCGTATTACAAGAGGATTCTGACAAACTATTTCAATAAAAAACATCTTTATAAAATATCGGAAGAAGAATTATCCGGTGTGCTTGATAAGATAGATAAGATAAATCTTGAAAATAATTATGAAGAGATAGTGAATGAATCACTCTCCAATATTGTTGATTTCATTAATATTGGCGAGGTAGGCAATAACAGAATTTCAAAAGATGTAATTGAATATTTCTTGATCGATAAGAATTTTGAGGAACCGTCAAAAATACTAGATGAGAAATTGACCGGCAGTTCCGATGATAAGTTCAAAATTAAAGAATACCGAGAGATCATCTTGAACCTTCAAGAAAAAGAGGAAGAGCAAACTATTCAGTCAGAAGAGGAAAAACAAACTGAGCAATCTGAAGAAGGAGTTCAACCTGATAAAGAGAATTTGAATGTTGAGGAAGAAGTCTCAACAGAGGAGGAAATAATTGCCGAAGAAAATGAACTTGAAGATGAAAATCTCGAAGAAGAACTTGAAATAGATAGTGAAATTTCTAAGCAGACTGAATCCGAAGAAGTTGATAATGATATAGAAGAATTAATAGATGAAAATGAATTTGAACCTCCTGAGCTGGATGAAGATGCAAGGATTGAAGATACTGATGTACAGGAAGTTTATGATATGGTAATAGAGGAAGAAGATATAGAAGATATTGAACTTGATGAGCCAAGTGTCGGCGAGAGACTGAACATAAGCGAAGATGAAGCAATTGATTCTTATCTAAAGGAATTGGATGAGTTAGAGGAAAACATAAAATCTCAAGTGAAAGAAGAGACCGAAGAAAAAGATAATACCGAATTGCCTGATGAAGACGAAGAAAAATACGTTATTCATGGTTCGTCCGTTTCTTTTTCAGATGATGATTTTGGAATAGACACTTCTTCCGAACCGGTTGAAGAGGCAGAAAAATCTTCACCTTCTAAATTAGAAGATCTTTGGGATGATGATATTTCAATGCCCGAAGAGCCGGTACAAGAAAATCTTGTATTTGATGATGCAGCTGAAGATAATGACCAAGATGACAATATAGGATCTGATGAACATAATGCCGGAGAAGTTCAGCAGCCTCAAGTAGTAAAAAGAAATATTGATATTGGAGAGCTTCTTAAAAATAAAAAGATAACTAAGATAATTGAAAATATTTTTGATTATGATGTGGATGCATTTGAAAAAACAATCGAGAAAATTTCCGAATGTAAATTTGAGGTTGAAGCGCTTCAGATAATTGATGATATAGCACGTAATTCTTATCTGGATGAATCGTCAAAGGAGATCAAAGCATTTAAGAAGATAATCTCTGATTTGTTTTAATCAAAAATTCAAGTTTCACTGATTTTATATTCCTATGGAAATCAAACTAAAAAACATTTCTGTGCTTTATGATAATTGATTATGCGAAAATATATGTAAAAGCCGGTGACGGCGGTGATGGTGCAGTAGCATTCAGAAGAGAAAAATTCGTTCCAAAAGGCGGACCGTCTGGCGGTAATGGCGGAAACGGCGGCAGCATTATTTTTGTCGCGGATAGTAATTTATCGACCTTGCTTGATTTCAGGTATAAACGTAAAATAATTGCTGAAAACGGTGCTGCCGGCGGCAATAGTCTCAAAGACGGCAGAGCAGGCAAAGATGTTATAATTAAAGTTCCTCCAGGGACTGTAGTTAAAAATAATGAAAGCGGCGAGGTGCTGCTCGACTTAGAGGATGCAGGTAAAGAGATAGTGTTTCTTAAAGGCGGAATGGGAGGGAAGGGCAACAGTAATTTTGCAACGCCGACAAATCAAACTCCGCGTTATGCACAGCCTGGTAAACCCGGGAAAGAGATGGATATTATTCTTGAATTAAAACTTATTGCCGATATCGGTCTGGTTGGTTTCCCGAATGCCGGTAAATCAACATTGATTTCCGTTGTCTCTGCTGCGCGTCCCAAAATTGCAGATTATCCATTCACAACGCTTGAACCGAATCTTGGTATTGTAAAATACAAGGATTATAAAAGTTTTGTCATTGCGGATATCCCCGGTATTATTGAAGGTGCCCATGCAGGAAAAGGTTTGGGGCATAAGTTCCTTAAGCATATTGAGCGAACCAAGATACTTTTAATTCTGATTGAATCAACTGTTGAAGATCCTCAGAAAGAATTTGATGTGCTGATGAAAGAACTCTCGGAGTTCAGCGAAGTTCTGAGAGAGAAGACAAAAGTTATAGCATTTACAAAAAGTGATTTACTTGCTGAGGATGAGAAGAAAAAATTATCCGGCATGAAGATCAAGGGATATGACAATAAGATATTTGTTATATCGGCAGTGGCGCAAGAGGGAATTACAAACCTATTAGATTACCTATGGAATTTTCTGAAAACATAAAATCATCTTCTCTTCTATTCAAACTTTTCATCCTTCTGCTTGTAATGATGATCTCGGCAATGGTCTCTCTAATAAGCGGTTCAACCGATATTAGTATCGGTGATGTGCTTACAACTTTTTTATCCCCGGAAAAGAATGAAACATTTACACAGATCATTTTTAATATCAGACTACCGAGAATTTTGCTTGCAATTGGTGTGGGAGGCGGACTATCCGTTGCAGGCGCTGTGTTCCAATCGCTATTGATGAACCCATTAGCTGATCCGTATATTCTCGGTGTATCAAGCGGCGGTAGTTTCGGAGCTGTATTTGCTTTGTTCTTAGGATTGTCTTTTATCGGTGTGCAGTTCTTCTCTTTTATCGGTGCGGCAGCGGTTATAATTTTGGTATTCCTGATCGGACACAAGTTCGGCAAACTGCAGCAGAACATTTTACTTTTAACCGGTGTGATGGTCGGTGCATTTTTCGGCGCCGCCATTTTATTGATTATTACACTAATGAATGACTCACTAAGAACCGCTATTTTCTGGCTGGTTGGTAATTTGGCAATGGCAGATACGTTTTCAGCTTACTATGTTTCGGATTGATATTGAATTCACATAAGTTGAATCTTCTTGCAATGGGTGATGAGGACGCGGCGAATCTCGGTCTCAATTTAAAAATGATCAAAACATTGATTTATCTTTTCGCCAGTCTGCTTGTTGGAATTATAGTTTCTGTCAGCGGAGTGATCGGCTTTGTGGGATTACTGATACCGCATGTAACCAGACTATTATTCAGCGCAGATAACAGAATCGTTTTGCCTGCTTCGTTTTTTATAGGGGCTTCCTTTCTGATACTTACGGATACATTAGCGCGAACGATAATTTCCCCAACTGAACTGCCCGTCGGTGCATTAACTGCAATCATCGGCGCTCCAATATTTATTTATCTCCTGAAGACAAAAAGCAGTTATAACTGAGGAATTGAACTATGGACATTATTAAGAAGATATTGGAATTACAAGAATC
>QILJ01000422.1 GCA_003233295.1 Ignavibacteria bacterium
TCATTTTTTATCCTGCAATACTTGTTATTTGATTACTATTTAGCACAGTACAAATATTACCATCCATTCCTTCAATTTTAGTTTTAGATAAATTGTTAACCAGATTTTTATTATAAGGATGCTTTACCCGAACATAATTTGAAGACCAACCATATAGAAATCCATCATGATCTTCATCCTCAAAAAGAACGGTTACTTCTTTATTGATCATCTTCTGATAAAAAGCGGTTCGTTTTTTCTCGCTTAAAATTCGCAGTATATTGTTTCGACTTTTTCTTTCGAGGAAGTCAACACTCCCATCCATTTCAATTGCTTTCGTATTCGGTCTCTCCGAGTAAGTAAATACGTGAAGATATGATACCGGCAATTCTTTAATGAATTCATATGTATCCATATAATCCCTCTCGGTCTCTCCGGGTGAACCTACAATCACATCAACACCAATTCCAACATTTTCAATTCTGCTGATAAGTTTATTTATCAATTTACTGTAATCTTCAATGCTGTATCTTCTCTGCATCAACTGCAGCATTTTGTTGCTTCCGCTCTGTAAAGGGATATGAAAATGTTTTGCCATTTTCGGACTCGATGCAGTAAGGTCAATTATATCATCTGTTAATAGATTCGGTTCAATCGAACTGATCCTAATTCTGAAATCGCCTTCAACTGAGAGTAGATATTTTAGAAGTAAGTAAAGATTGCCGCCGATCTTTTTGCCATAATCGCCGACATTTACTCCCGTAAGTATTATCTCTTTATACCCGCTATCAATAAGTTTCTTGAATTCTCCTATTACTTCGTCTTGGTTTGTGCTTCTGCTTTTCCCTCGCGCTAAGGGAATGGTGCAGAATGTGCATTTGTAATCGCAGCCATCTTGAATTTTGAAGAATGCACGTGTACGACCAAGACTATCGGAAGAATATGCAAAATTGAATTTGTCCAACTCTTCGGTAGCAGAAACATGAACACATGACGGCGCGTCTTTATTGAATTCCGGGATCAGAGAAAATATTTCGAACTTCTCATTGTTCCCCAAAATTGCATCAACGCCGCCTATCTCCTTGATCTCTTCCGGTTTAAGCTGTGCATAACAACCTGTAACAATTATATATGCATTGGGGTTATTCCGTAGAGCGCGTCTTATTATCTGGCGGCACTCACGGTTAGCATTTTCGGTTACAGTACAAGTGTTGATAACATAAACATCAGCCTTCCCTTTGAAATCAACCACATCAAAACCTTTTTGTACAAATTGGTTTCCAATAGTTGAAGTTTCGGAAAAGTTCAATTTACAACCGAGTGTATGAAATGCGACTTTAGATGTCAAATGCTTTAATTCCAATTTAAAAATAAAAAGGGCTGTTATACCGCTACAATTTAATTAAAATAGCAAATATAAACAGCCCTAAAAATGATCACACTACTTATTTATCTTTCTCGTCTTCAGAAGTGTTTTCCTCTTCTTCATCATCAGATTTAGATTCGGATTCTTCTTCAGCTTTAGTTTCTTCTACTTTCTCCTCTGTCTCAGTAACTTCTTCAGTTTCTTCAACTTTAACTTCTTCCAAAGTTTCTTCTTTTACTTCAACAGTTTCCTCAGCAGTTTCCTCAATAGCTTCTGTAGATTCTATCTTTTCTTCTGATTCGATAGCTTCGGTTTTCTCCTCAACCTTTTCCTCAGTAGCTTTGGCTTCTTCAGTGGTTTCTGTTTCAACCGGTTCCTTAGTAGTTTCTATAGATTCGGACTCTTCTGACTTGACAACTTCAGTTTTCTCCTCAGCCTTTTCCTCGGCTACTTTAGCTTCTTTTTCCTCAACTACTTTAGTTTCTTTTTTCGGAGTTCCTTTTACTGCACGTTTAGAGTGTCCAATTTGTTCTTCAAATATTTTAAAATCTGAAGGATCAAAATCGCCAACGTCAGCATTCTGGATATCTTCCACAGTCACTTTTTCGAGTTTGTGAACTTTAATATATTCAGCAATTTCCTCTTCCGATTTCTCCTTCAACGCCGCTAAAGCACTAAGAACGATCTTCTTGTTCTCTTTATCAAATTCGATTATCATTACCGATAATTCTGATCCGACAGGAAAACAATAAGAGAAATTCTTGATCTTGGATGTTGATAACAGAGTACCAGGAATAAATCCGTCAACGCCTAAAGGAAGTTCAGCTATTAGTCCTTTTTCAATAATTCTAACAACTTTACTTTCTATAATTTTACCGACAGGATATTCTCTTTCGAAAGTATCCCAAGGATTTTCCTCAATTTGTTTGTGACCAAGAGAAATTTTTCTCTGGTCAGTATCAATTGCCAATACAACAACATCAAGCTGCTCGCCTTTTTTAACAACTTCTCCGGGGTGACGTATTTTCTTTGTCCATGAAAGATCAGAAATATGAACCAGCCCGTCAATACCAGGCTCCAGTTCAACAAACACACCAAAGTTTGTTAAGTTACGTGCAATACCTGAATGCTTAGAACCAACCGGATATTTTTTCATTAACTCTTCCCAAGGATCGGGAGTTAACTGTTTCATACCTAATGAAATTTTCTTTTCATTCTTATCAAGACTCAAGATAACAGCTTCAACAATTTGTCCCATTGATACAAATTGAGAAGGATGGTTAATGTGCTGTGTCCAGCTCATTTCAGAAATATGTATAAGCCCTTCAATACCTTTTTCAATTTCAATGAATGCACCGTAATCGGTAAGTGAAACTACACGACCGGAAACTTTATCTCCGATATTGTATTTCTTCTCGATGTTTTCCCATGGATGTTCAAGAAGTTGTTTCAAGCTAAGTGAAATTCTTTTCTTCTCAGTATCAAAGTCTGTAACAACCACTTTGATATTCTCATCCAATTGAACAACTTCACTCGGGTGATTGATTCTTCCCCAGCTTAAGTCTGTTATATGGATCAATCCATCAACACCGCCTAGATCAACGAACACACCAAAATCTGTAATCGCTTTTACAATACCTTCGAGTATTTGACCTTTTTCAAGACCTTCAAGAATCTCTTTTCTCTGGTCAGAGATTGTTTCCTCGATAAGAACTTTGTGTGATACAACAACATTTTCAGTAGGCACATTAACTTTAACAATTCTGAAATCCATTGTTTGACCAACGAATGCATCAAAATCTCTTACAGGTCGTATGTCAATTTGCGAACCCGGTAAAAATGCTTCAAGTCCAAGAATATCCACAACCATTCCGCCTTTAATTCTTTTCAGGATTTTTCCTTGAAGAACTTCTTCAGTCTCATAAGCATTCATTATTCTATCCCATATCTTCAGGAAGTCAGCTCTCTTTTTACTAAGAACCAGGTTTCCTTCTTCATCTTCAACGCTTTCAATAACAATATCAACTTCGTTTCCAACTTTTAGATCATCATCCGGGGAAAATTCATTTTTCGGAATAGACCCGTCAGATTTGAAACCAACGTCAAGAACTACATGATCATCGCTTATACTTACAATACGTCCTTTTGTAATCTCACCTTCCACAATATCCTGGAAGGAGTTTTCATAGAGTTTTTCTAGCTCGATTAGTTCATTTTCAGAATACTCTTCAGGATTCATGAATTTGCTTTTACCAGAAACCTCAACTTTTTTCGTCTGCTCAGTAACCTGTTCAACATTCTCGTTTTCTAATTCAGACATTTATCCTCCTAATACATTTGGTAATCCATTTTACTTCTAAAGTCAGTAAAAAAATTAAAATGGATTGAATTTAGTTTAACATAATTTGTTTGTCTGACTTTAATTTATAAATTAATTTTTTTTTTTATGTTCTCAATTAAAATCTCGAACTCTTCATCAACACTTAAGGAAGAGGTATCAACTTCAATTGCGTTTTCAGCTCTTGTAAGAGGACTTACTTCTCTACCGCTGTCAATAGCATCTCGCTTTCTCAAATTTTCTTTTACTTCTTCAATGTCAATATCAACACCTTTTTCCATGTACTCTTTATGTCTTCTTTCGGCTCTTACATCAACACTGGCAACAAGATAAATCTTGACATTGGCATCTGGGAAAACAACAGTTGTCGTATCACGTCCCTCGGCAACAATATTCCCCACTTTTCCCATCTGTTGCTGCATCCTCACAAGTTCCTTACGAACTGCAGGCATTGCCGAAATTTCACTTACCTTACCGTTAACTTCCGGTGTTCGTATATAATCTGTTAATTCCTCGCCATTAACAAAAACTCTGGTAACACCGTTTTCAAATTTTAGAGTTACATCAAGACCAAGGATAAATTTACTAACCGCTTCTTCATCATCAACTATTCCTTCACGAATAGCTAAATAAGTTATTGCACGATACATAGCACCGGTGTCAAGATAGGTAAACCCTAATCTTTCAGCGACCATTTTAGCTAATGTACTCTTTCCCGAACCCGCCGGACCATCAATTGCAATAATGATTTTTGACATAGTTTACAAAAATACAAAACTGATCTCTTTTTATCAATAAAAAATATCTATAAATAATTGAAATTAAATGAGTTAAAGAGGTAAATCTGGTTGAATTTATACGACTATTGCTTGAAGAAACTAAAAGCTCAATAGGGGGATTTCCTTATGATGAACTATAATCTTTTCGTACTTACTTATTGAATTGTAGAATTACCATTGTAATCATGTTAATCCAAAATCAAATCTTAATCTCCGGCACTACAAATGGTTCTCGATATTCTCTAGTCAGCATGGTACTTGCTTCTTTATCGCCAATAATAATTTGCTTATCCGGATCAAAATTAATAGTGCGTCCCAAACGGTAAGAAATATTTGCCAAGTGAACAAGTGCACATGAATAAAATCCTTCTTCAATCGGCGCTGTCAAAAGATCTGAGTCATTAGCTCGAATGGCGTCAGCAAAATTTTGATAATGGTTACCAAGACCGCCGCCAGTTTTACCCGGCTCGCGATGTTTACCCATAAATGTTTTCCAGTTGTTTACTGTTTTTGACATATAACCCTCAGAACCGTAAAATAAATTTCCAACAACATTAACATTACTGGTCATGTACCCACCGTCTTCATCCTTTACATTAAAACCCTTCGATAACTCACCCTCATTATTGCAAATCCAATGACGCGTTTCAAACTGCAGTATCTTCTTTTTATCGCCGCCGCCTTGATCATTAGGAAATTCAAACACAGCACTTAATGTATTGGGAGTATTTTGATCATCATCGAACATAAAATGCCCACCCATAGCACTGACTTTAGTCGGAAGCTTGACACCCAATCCCCAGCGGGCAACATCCATCTCGTGCACGCCCTGGTTACCCATATCACCATTGCCGTAATCCCAATTCCAATGCCATTTATAGTGAAAACGATTTTGCGAGAATGGTCTCTTCGGTGCCGGACCTAGCCACATATCATAATGCACACCGTCAGGAACTGGTTCATCCGGCATTTTACCAATTGTATCTCTCCACTTATAACAGATTCCTTTAGCAAGATATACTTCGCCCAAACTTCCGCTATGTAGGAATTTAGCCATGGATTGAGCACATGGATTACTTCTCTGCTCAGCGCCATCCTGGACTATCAATCCATATTTTTTAGCTGCTTTTACTAATTGTTGACCTTCAAAAATATTATGGCAGCACGGCTTTTCTACCGAGACATGTTTACCAGCCTGCATTGCCCAAATGGCTATCAGAGTATGCCAGTGGTTTGGTGTTGTAATTGAAATGGCATCTATATCTTTATCTTCTAATAATTTCCGAATGTCCCAATATTGTTTAGGCTTAGGTAAGTTTTTATCAATAAAATACTTCTGCACCCGTTCTGGAAATAAATTTTCATCTACATCACAAAGGGCTACTACATTGACATTCTCTAGCTCCTGGTAAGCTTTAATATGAGCCTTACCTTGACCCTTGATACCGATAACCGCAACATTAATTCTATCATTAGCGCCAGCCCATGATCTTGAATTTCCCCACAATAGCGGTACTGTCGCAGCCGCAGATA
>QILJ01000019.1 GCA_003233295.1 Ignavibacteria bacterium
CACCACTAGTAGCCAGTCCTAATATTACTGTTGAAGAAGGTGATTCTATAAATTTTCAAATCAATTCTTTTGACCCTGATGGCGACCTGGTCACTCTTTCTGTAACAGGGCTTCCTGGATTTGCCAGTTTTACCGACAATGGGGACGGTACTGGTACCATGACAGTTGATCCTGATATTGGTGATAAGGGAGATTATCAAGTGAGTATTTCTGGCACCGACGCTGATGGTTTTACTACCACTGGTGAAATGACCGTGTATATAAGAGATCAAAATAGATTAGAGTTGATCAGAGTGAATTCGGGTGGTCCAACCTTAACCTTAGATGGTACGCAATGGCAATTAGATCAATACGGAAATCCAGGAGACGACTGGCAAGCATATAGTGTTGCCATTGCTGGTACTGAAGTGGATTCTATCTACCAAAGTGAACGAAATGGAGATTTCACCTATGAAATCCCAGTGCCTGAGCCTGGATTATACCAGGTGAATCTACATATGGCCGAGTTGTGGTTTGGTGTAAGTACGGAAAATGCCGTTGGAGAGCGCATATTTAATGTGGACATTGAAGATGGACAACATATCTTAACCAATTATGACATCGTAGTAGCAGCTGGAATGCCCGCTTTGGCTACCATGGAGGTTTTTGAAGCGATGGTGGTGGATAGTTTTTTAACTATTGACTTTAGTTCCGTGGTTAACAACGCTAAAATCTCTGCCATTGAAGTGTTTTCCAACTTTGCGCCCATTGTTGGGGCGCCTAACTTGAGCATAGAAGAAGGTGATTCGACAGCCATTCCGATTACCGCTACAGATCCGGACGGTGACCCAGTTAGTCTTTCGGTCACAGGTCTGCCGAGCTTTGCATCATTCACCGATAACGGAGATGGTACAGGCTCAGTAAGTGTAGATCCTGATACTGGCACTGCCACTTCATACCATATGACCGCTACTGCAACTGACACCGATGGACTTTATTCATCAACGGACTTTACCGTTTGGGTCAACAAAACTGATCAAGATGTCAAACTAATCAATGCAGGCGGTCCACAGGTTACCCACAATAGTAGGACCTGGTTAGCAGAGCAATACTATTCTGGTGGTAAAATCTATAAGAACGATACCTTAAGCATAGCAGGAACAGAAAATGACGCAATATATCGCAGTGAGCGTTACGAGACTCATAGTTATTCCATACCCGTAGATTCAGGAGTTTATCAAGTCCGTCTGCATTTTGCTGAATTGTGGAATGGAGTACAAAATTCCAGCGGAATAGGTGCCCGGGTGTTTGATGTAGACATTGAAAGCGGCCAGGGGCAATTGGATAATTACGATATTATCAAAGAAACAGGTGGCCCTGTGATAGCCACTGTAGAGCAATTTGACGTAGAGGTCAATGATGGCAACCTTACCATAGATTTAACTAGCGTAGTGGACAACGCTAAAATCTCTGCCATTGAAGTAGTGGAAGTGGATACTAGTGGGATCGATCAGGGGTTGGTGGCTGACTTGGTCGAATATAAGGTTTTAGAAGAGTTGTACAATGTAATGGGTGGTAGCAACTGGAATGATACTACCAATTGGCTTAACAGCAACCATATTGATAGCATTGCTAACTGGTATGGGATAATTGTAACAAATGGTGATATTTCACACATACACCTGGATGCCAACCAACTGAATGGCAATATTCCTGAAGCGATTGGAAGCTTGAAAAACCTGAGGGAACTTTACCTTAGATGGAACCAGCTCTCAGGACCAATCCCTAACAGCATTGGGCAACTCTCAAATCTTAAAAGACTTTACCTGGAACAAAATTCTCTTTCAGGGGAAATTCCAGAATCTATTGGTGATTTAGTATTACTGGAAAAACTATTTTTAGATAAGAATCAATTTAGTGGATCCATTCCCTCTACCATTATAAACATGGACAGTTTGGAGTGGCTATATCTAAATTGGAACCAATTAAGTGGAAAAATCCCTGGCAATATAGGGGAGCTCAGCCAGCTTGAAAGATTAATTTTGAATGGCAACCAGTTCACCGGAGAAATTCCTCAAAGCATAGGAGATTTAAGCAACTTGGTCCAATTACAACTCCAGGGAAACCAGTTATCAGGATCATTGCCTGGGTCGCTGGGTGGCATGTCAAATCTTGAACGGCTGTTTGCCTATAATAACCAATTAACAGGATCGATCCCAAATGAAATTGGAGACATTACAACCTTAACTTCCTTACAATTAGGAGAAAAT
This sequence comes from Ignavibacteria bacterium, assembly GCA_003233295.1. The sequence goes on from QILJ01000019.1 coordinate 2,250, forward strand.
GATCTATCAGGACCCTTACCCGATAGTTTACAAAACTTAACAAACCTGCTTACCTTAACTCTAAGTAATAACGAATTTGAAGGAGCTATTCCAAATTGGATTGGAGATTTAATAAAACTACGAACATTGACTCTTCATGGGAACAATTTTGCCGGAACAATTCCCACTACCGTGGAGAATCTGGTTAAGCTAAACACATTTTGGGTACTGGATAACCAGTTGAATGGAGCTTTGCCTGCAGAGATTGGGGATATGGTAGAGTTAACCAGCTTATACCTTCATAAAAATGATTTTACCGGCACCATACCCAGCAACTTCTCTAGTCTCACCAAACTGGAAGAGTTTTGGGTAAATGGCAACTCACTATCAGGCACTTTTCCCAGTTTTTTCACCTCTCTGGACAGTCTGGTGGAGGTTCAAATTGTTGGTAATAATTTTACCTCATTCCCAGATTTCACCGGTCATCCAAAGGCTGAAGAGTTAACACTTAATGTTTATGCAAATCAAATTGGGTTTAATGACCTGGAGGATAACTTTATCGCTGCCGACACACATCCTTTCCTGGCCTTTAACTATGATCCACAATATGCCCCACAAGCGGATACATCACTTGTGGCTGCTGGGCAGACTGTCAATCTAAATGCTTCGGAAAGTGCCTCCCAGATGAACTACCAGTGGCAAATCGGGGTAAACGAGTCATGGGTTGACATTGATGGAGCCACCAGCAGCACCTATACTGCTTCACTATTACCCGATCAAGAAGACCTGCACTTGCGATGTAAAAAGACCAATAACTGGGTACAAGATGTTACTATCTATAGCAAAGAGTTCGTACTTTATCTTAGCGGAGGACTCCCTGATCTGGCAGAAAACTTGCCCGATAATACCAGTACTGCCCCAAGTACAAACAACACCATTAATAAGCCGCTTAGCAATACTACGGTTCCTGATGCTATTAATTATGTTCGTACCAAGACTCCTCGAATTGCTATCACCAGCAAGACTACCTTAAACGGAAACCCCACAGCTGCCGATGTCCAGACCGCAACCCAGTACATTGATGGGTTGGGACGACCCATACAGACAGTAATTAAAAAAGAGTCTACCGGCGGGAATGACATTTTACAGCCAATCGTATATAACGCTTTTGGCCGGCAGGAAAAAGAATATCTTTCGTATACTTACAACGCTACAACAAATCCAGGTGCTTATCGGTCCAATGCATTGTTAGAGCAGTATAATTTTTATCATGGGACTTCAGATAATATTGCCAATACCGATTATCCTTTTACTCAAAACGGTTTTGAGGCTTCTCCGACAGGACGACTTTTAACGCAGGCAGCGCCTGGAGAAAGCTGGAGATTTGGTACCGGCCATGAAGTAAAATTTAGCCAGAGAAGTAATTCAGCTGCGAAAGATAGCTTGATCCGTATTTGGCAGGTATCTGGCCCTACCGCCCTCCCCAATACCTTAACTACCTATGCTGACGGGACACTGTTTGTCTCTGAAACTAAAGATGAGCACAATCAACTAGTGGTAGAATTTACCGATCTATTGCAGCGAGTGGTATTGAAAAAAGTACAATATGGTGAGGATAGCGCCAGTGCCCCTTTGTTTTTGGAAACCGCCTATGTCTATGATGATCTGAATAACTTAAGGCACGTAATTCCACCGCAGGCCATGAAAAAAATGAAGGATCAAAATAATCTTATCTTAGTTTCTGATCCTACTTTTGCCGATAAATGGATGTTTAGTTATGAGTATGACGGGCGCCAGCGTATGATCCAGAAAAAAGTACCTGGAGCAGAGCCAGTAACCTTGATTTACAATGCACGAGATTTATTGGTAATGAGCCAGGATGGCAACCAAAGATCTAATAATCAATGGTTTTACACTAAGTATGATGCGCTGAATAGGCCGATAATGAAAGGAATTTGGACAAACGCAAACAATACTGATCCAAAAGCAGCCATAGATTCACTTGATGGGGCAGATTTGTTTGAAGAAGATGTGTTATTCTTTTCTGGCGTATATAGTTATACGAATCGCAGCTTCCCAACTAATGATTTTATTCTTCTTGAAGTAACAACATATGATCACTACGACTATGTTTGGATAGAATTTGTTAGTTTTTTTGATTATGAGCAAGAAATAGGTAATCCAGTATTTTCAATAAAGACCAATGGAATGAAAACGGGTTCAAGAGTTTTAAACCTGAGTAATGAATCAAATGTATATTCGCATAAAATATTTTATGATGACTATGGCCGAGTATTACAAACGAAGACCCACAATGTTACCGGTGGCATTAATCGAATTACTAATGGTTATGACTACGCTGGCAACTTACTTCAGCAAAAAAGCACCTATTCAAACTACTTATCCGGGGTCCCTGCTGTAGCAGACTCGGTACTTCGAACGTTTTCTTACGATGAGGCAGACCGGTTAATATCCATTGACCATGTATTTAATAGTGGAGATACTGTACGTTTATCAGAAAATTCGTATAACGAACTGGGTGAGTTGATCACTAAAGAACTGGGAGTAACTGGCTCAACTGCATTACAAACTATAGACTATAAGTACAACATCAGGGGATGGCTTACCCACATTAATGATGCAGCATTAAGTGGTGACGGGGATTACTTCGGGATGGAATTGCATTACGATTACGGATACGACGATAATGAGTTCAATGGAAACATCTCAGGGATCCGTTGGCAAAGCGCATTGGATGAAGTTCAACGTACCCATGGATATTTGTACGACCCATTAAACAGAATCACCGGCGCAGCGTATTTGGCCAAAGGCACTTCAAACTGGGATCAGGAAGTGGACCACTATGATATGGGTAGCGTTACTTACGATGCCAATGGAAACATACTCACTCTTGCCCGAAATGGTCTTGCGAATTATGATTCTAATGGCGATCCGGTTCATGCGTTGCTTGACAGTTTAAATTACGACTATTCCAATAATGGAAACCGGCTGAAAGCGGTTAACGATCAGGTAGCCAATGGATCAAAAGACCGGGGTGATTTCTATGATGGAGCGGAAAATTCCACCGAGTACAACTACGATGCCAACGGCAATATGAAAGCCGATGATAACAAAGGGATAACACACATAGGATATAATTATTTGAACCTGCCTGACTCCGTTTATTTTGAAGCAGGAAAGTATATCAAGTACCTCTATGATGCGGGCGGAGTAAAACATCAGCAGCAGGTATATGAAGGAGGAGAATTGACCAAGATCACAGAATATATTGGCGAACTGATTTATGAAGACAGTACCTTGGCCTATATCCAGCATGAAGAAGGGCGCATAGTACCTGACACCAGTGGCTTTGAATACCAATACTACCACAAAGACCACCTGGGCAATATCCGCATGACCTTTACCGCGCCAAAAGCAGCGACGGAGTATCTGGCCACCATGGAAACCGCTAATGCCACCAGTGAAGAAGCTGAATTTGGCAACATTGCAGAAACTAGGCAGCTGGATGCTTTACAGGCTTACAATGGTGTGGCTAGTGCCAGGCTGAATGGTGCCGATACCTTAATCATTGGCCCGGCCAAATCATTAGCAGTTGGTAAAGGCGATACGGTAAAAATTGAAGTGTATGCCAAGTATAATCAGTCCACCAATAACACCACTACCCTTGTAAGTGGCTTAGCGGCAGCGGTGAATGATGCGTTTGGACTAGTGGGCAGTGGAGAAACCCAGGT
>QILJ01000454.1 GCA_003233295.1 Ignavibacteria bacterium
ATGAATTTAAGAAAGCAGGAAGATATGAAATAAACTTTTCCGCCATAGGCGGATCCGCCTCCGTTGGAAATGCATCATCTCTTGCAAGCGGGGTTTACATTTATAGGATGAAGGTTAATGATTTTATTGAAAGTAAAAAAATGATATTATTAAGATAATGTAGAGAGAGTTCTTTGTGAAAAACTTTTTAAAAGTAATAATGATGATAATGGTAGCTTCCCTAAACTATGGACAGGCACCAGATATTGTCCATCTGCCTACGCAAAACCATAACCAATCAATTTCCGAATCAACTCCGGTTGTACTATCAGATAGTGAAATATTGGTATTTTATGCAAGTGAGGACAAGGATACTATATATTCAACCAGAAGTACGGATGCTGGAATCAACTGGCAGGAACAGCGTTTTATTATTTCAGGATATAATTTGTTCAACACTTCTAATAATCCTATTTATCTATCAGCCCAAAGAACATCCACCGGTAGAATTTTACTAAGTTGGACTAAATGGCTCGGGGGGATATTAATAATATATTCAGATGATAATGGTTATTCCTGGTCTGATGCTAAATTAATATTGGGTGGAGGGGGAGTTACACCGCTTCAACGTCAATCATTGTACAACCCGCATGTTAGTGTTCTCAATAATAATAAATTAGTTCTAAGCTTTAATACAAACACCGGTTCATTAGTTTATTATAGGGTGAGTGTTGATAACGGAGAAACCTGGTCCGAAGAAGCATTTGAATATTATAATTATCAAGGCAGTACCAAGTTTATCAGAGATGTCTCGTTTTTTAGTATAGATGAGCAGACACAGTTAGCCGTTTTCGAATATAATGAAGGAGCGGATTGGGGCATCTATAAAAAAGTAAGCACGGATGGGGGACAAATATGGTCTGACGAAATGTTGGTTATCAACTCTTCCGCTAACGAAATAAGACCGAGAATATTAAAATCTTCAGATGAGAAATTATGGTTGATATACCAGGTTGAGGATACACTTCATTTTAATCAAGACGCATTTATCATACAAAACGATATTTTCTTTTCAATTAGCAACGATAGTGGAGAAACCTGGATTAAGCCGGAAAGACTCACAAGCTATATTGCGGAAGATTATTTTATAAACGGGACAATATTGGAAGATGAACCATTAATTACTTTTTCATCCCAAAGATTTACAAACAGAGATCAGATATCATTTGCTATCCCAGGTAAAACCGTTGAAGTTTTCCGACCACCATTTATTGCTGATGTGTGGATCGAAGCCGGTGAGGCTTCCAAATTAGAAAATTTTATTATTAGCAGAATTATTGATGACAACAAAATTGAAAAAGCAAAAGTATTTATCGATAACATAATTGAGATTGAGTTATTTGATGATGGTAAACATAATGATGGTGATTCAGCCGATTATGTTTATGCGAATAAATTATTGCAGGAAGACCTGCTGCCGTCAACCACCGCTTATATGAATTCGAATAACATAATATTTCCTCTAAATAATAAAGGTACTCTAGCAGATACAAAAGGGGTATTCAATTTTAATGCAAGGTTTGAAGCAACTGATATAGATAATAATACAACTGAATTCTTAACAAGCTTAACTACTGAATATACTTCATTTAGCTGGTTTGATAATAATACTTTTCTCTTTTCTGGTGGATTTATGATTAGTGGATATACTGATAATCTGCTTTGGGCAAATGGACAAGCTTCCTCAAGCAGGATACAAAATTATTTGCCCGGTAGAGTTGGGGAAGAACCTGACAATATTAATAACCTTGTATATATTATCAGGGCATCAGATCCAGCGTTTGGATATAGCTGGCAGCTTTGGCGGGATGCAGTGGAGCTTGGTGCAGATTTTTATGATGGAGATGGGGATGGAGTTTATAATCCCATAGATAAAAATTATAATCAAATCTGGGATCTGAATGAGGATATGCCTGATCTGTTAGGAGATGAAACTACCTGGTGTGTTTATAATGATGGTGTGCCTGCAAATGAAAGAGCACGTTTTGAGGGAATTGGACCGCAGGGTATTGAGATCCATCAAACGTTATTTGCCGCTGATAAACCGGGATTGGAAAATATAGTATTTATCCGCTATAAAATTATAAATAAAGGAACAATGGTTGAAGAATTAGATTCGGTGATTTTTTCATTTTGGTCTGATCCGGATATCGGTGACTTTAACGACGATTTAGTTGGGTCGGATACTTTACTAAATTCTTCATTTAGTTACAACGATGGAGAGGATAATGATTACGGGGGAAATCCGCCTGCTTTTTTCACAACACTTTTGCAAGGTCCTATTGTAGCAAGTTCTGATTCTGACGATATAGCTTACAATAGAAAAGGACCACATTTGGGAGTGGAGAAATTTGCAGGTTATAACAATAAAAATATTTCTGCCTTTATACATTATCAATCTTCTGATCCACTAAGGGGAGATCCTAATACTGAATTTGAAGCAAGACTGTATTCATCAGGTTTAAACAAATCTGGGCTGGAGTTGGACCCGTGTAATGATAATATTGGAGAGATACTGGGAGGAATTGATTGTAATGCAGTTAATCCAATTTTCTGGTACTCTGGAGATCCGGTAGAAAGGGTTGGCTGGATAAATAATCGCCCAACTGATCAAATTGCTATGTTGAGTGTGGGAGAATTTACTTTAGAGAAAGATAAACCGGTTACAATAATTGGTGCTTACGTATTAGGTAGAGGAACAGATGCCTTAAATTCTATTACAGTTGCAAGAAGTAATGTCCAAAGAGCAATAGAAGAATATAATAACAATTTCAGCTCACTTGCTTATAATCCCGGTAAACCAAATTTTCCAGTAATAGATTATGTTCTTTATCAAAACTATCCTAATCCGTTCAATCCAATAACAACAATAAGATATGAAATACCACTGGATGGAGTTGTAACGATAAAGATTTATAATTTATTAGGACAGGAGGTAAGGACTTTGTCAAATGAATTCAAAAAAGCAGGCAGATATGAAGTTAAATTCAATGCAATTGGTTTAGCAAGCGGTGTTTACATTTATAAATTACAGGTTAACGACTTTGTTGAAAGTAAGAAGATGATATTACTAAGATAAAATAGAGGGAGTTTTTATGAAAAGTTTTTTAATTGTAACAATGATGATATTGGTAGCTTCCCTTAACTATGGGCAGTCACCTGATATTGTTCATCTGCCAACCCAAAATCAGGATGAAGCCATTAAAGAATCATCCCCCATAGTACTTTCTGATCAAGAGATTATTATTTTTTATGTCTCACCTTCAAAGGATTCAATCTATTTAACAAGAACAACCGACGGCGGCGGCGAGTGGGGCAATCCATCGCTTGTTATTACAGTAGAACCTTTTAATGATGATGATCCGATTTATATCACAACTCTCTTAACTCAATCAGGAAGGATCATACTTGGCTGGTCCGTATATGATTCGGGAATGTTTACAATATATTCAGACGACAATGGAATAAATTGGTCTCAACCTCTGTTTATACGTGGAGTGGGACTCTTCAACTATATTGCTAAACGTTCCTTCGACCTTAACCTTACACGACTGAATGAAGAAAATTTGGCACTCTGTTTCAGAAGCAATAGTGGTGGGTTATTCTTCAAAACAAGTGATGATGACGGAATAAGTTGGGGTAGTGAGTATGTAACTGTGACACAAAAAACACCCGATAATCCCAGTAATTTTTATGATCTATCAGTTCTTCAAATTGATAACAACAAAATACTTGCTTTTTATACTTCAAGTTATTCGGGGTCGAATGGTATTTACAAAAAAATCAGTACAAACGGTGGTATTACATGGGGTGATTCAGTTAAAATAGTTGATTCAGAATTACCAGAATCCCGCTCACGGATTTTAAAGCAAAGTAATGGCACTATCTGGTTAGTCTATGAAAAAACTGATACGATCTTTTACAAATCCAGATATTGGTGGATAGAAGGTAGAAGAGCACAAAACGATGTATTTTTTACAAAAAGTGTCGATGATGGAAAAAATTGGGACGACACTCAAAGATTCACAAAATATCTAAATGATGATACAGGTATAAATATTAATTTACTTAATGGAAACCCATTCATTAGTTTCGCTACAAAGCGTTATACAAATAGGTATCAAATTGCCTATGGAATTGTAGGGATCACGAATGAAACCTTCACCCCCCCGCTTATATTTAATATATTAACTTCAGGACCAAATCCCAAAACGAATTCAATAACGGTGAATGTGACAGTATTAGATGATGAAAAAGTTACCGAAGTTTATCTTCTCAATGAAGATTCGACAATGGTTGAGTTATTCGATGACGGTAATCACGATGATGTAACAGCAGGAGATTCAATATTTGGTAATCTTATTAATTTATCTGCTCCAATAAATGAAAAAATAGGTCTAATGAATGCAAACAATATTTATCTGCCCTTAAATAATAGTGGAACTCTTGCAGATATAAATTTTGAAGCAGTACTTGCCGAGCATTTTATAGCAGAAGATAATCTGCAAAATAGGAATCTGTTAAATTATACTCTTACGAGACGGTTTTCCTCCGGTTTGTACGATGAAGCGGGTTTTCTTTTCTCGGGTGGATTCTGGATTTCAGGTTATTCAAATGGTATTCTTTGGGCGAGCGCCCAGGCAACTGCCTCAAGAATTAGTAATTATTTGCCCGGAAGAGTTGGAGAAAATCCTGATGATCCCCTAAATGTTGTCTATGTATTAAGATCCGATGATCCTGCATTTGGTTATAGCTGGAATGAATGGCAAAAAGCAGTTCAGATGGGTGCAGATTTCTATGATGGAGATGATGATGGAATTTATAACCCGGTTGATAAAAACTGGAATGGTATCTGGGATATTAATGAAGATATGCCGGACCTGCTGGGTGATCAGACAACCTGGAGTGTATTTAATGATGGAGTACCGGAAAGTGAGAGGGGGCGTTTTGAAGGCATAGAACCACAAGGAATTGAAATACAACAAACTCTTTTTGCGTCGGGTTCGCCTGAATTAGAGAACGTGATTTTTATTAGATACAGAATTAATAACAGGGGAACTATTTCAGACATACTTGATTCGGTTTATTTTACATTATGGAGCGATCCTGACCTTGGCGATTTTGGTGATGATTTAGTTGGTTCCGATACAACTCTTCAATCTGCATTTTGTTACAATGATGGAGAAGATGATTTATATGGAGAAGACCCACCAGCTTTTTTCACAACGTTACTTCAAGGTCCAATTTCAACAAGTTCTCAATCTGCTGATATCGGGTATGACAGGATGGGACCGCAATTAGGTTTTGATGAATTCGAGGGTTATATAAATAAGCCAATCACATCATTTGTGCATTATCAATCTTCAGATCCAATTCTTGGAGACCCTAATTCTGAGACCGAAGCCAGGAATTATATGTTAGGTTTCAATAAGGTGGGAAATGAAATTGATCCTTGCGATTGGGTTCTGGGTAATGTTTTCGGCGGCATTGATTGTAATGCAATCAACCGTAAGTTTTGGTATTCCGGTAATCCGGTTGATAATATTGGATGGATAAATACAAGATCCACTGATCAAAGAAGCGTGCTTAATACCGGTCCATTTATTTTGAAAAAAGATAAACCGATTACAATAATTGGTGCATATATATTAGGCAGGGGAACCGATGCCTTAAATTCTATTACAGTTGCAAGAGAAAATGTTCAAAGAGCAATAGAAGAGTATAACAACAATTTCAGCTCACTTGCCTATAATCCCGGTGAACCAACATTTCCTGTAACAGATTATCTTCTGCATCAAAACTATCCAAACCCGTTCAATCCAACAACAACTATAAGATATGAAATCCCCGAAGATGGAATAGTAACAATAAAGATTTATGATATACTTGGTCAGAAAGTTACAACATAGAAAGCAGACAGGTATGAAGTTAAATTCAGCGCAACAGGTTTAGCAAGCGGTGTTTACATTTACAGAATGAAGGTAAATGACTTCATTCAAAGTAAAAAAATGATATTGCTGCGTTAATATTTTTAAGTCTCAATCGAGAGGATAAGGAATTAATAAATTATTGGAATTTGAATATTGAGAATTATTTGATTTTTAAATTTTGCATTTTGTGAATTGATGTTAGTATCAAATCAACAATATAAATCTGCCTGTCATTTCCCTTTAACAACATTCTTTTTATCACTATTTTAAACATTATTTTTCAAATATTCAGGATGAATAATGATAAAACTCTCTGAAAACCGAATAAAAGAATTAAAACATAATTTTGAGAGTAAAAGAATTGCTATTATTGGAGATATGATGCTTGACGGTTACTTTTGGGGTGATGTAAAAAGAGTATCACCCGAAGCACCTGTTCCTGTTCTTGAAGTTGAAGAAGAATTTTTCCGCTTTGGCGGTGCAGCAAATGTTGCTCTAAATATATCAACTCTCGGCGGTGTCCCAATTCCTATAGGAATAATCGGTTATGACAACAACGGAACTATATTTACCTCGCTTTTAACCGAATCAAAAATAATTGATGACGGCATTTTAATAGATGAAACACGTCCGACAACAACCAAAACTCGCGTAATAGCGGACAGTCAGCATGTTGTAAGGATTGATAAAGAAAGCAAGGATTACATTAACGATGAAATGCAGAATA
>QILJ01000419.1 GCA_003233295.1 Ignavibacteria bacterium
GTAATATACTAATTCCTTTGCACTTTTACAACTGGAAATGTCCCCTAACCCTTTATTTAACAATCATTTAGCAGCTTTTCAGCAAACCCTACTTAATCACTCAGCTATCTAAATGAACAATTTCCAAATAATAAAATACAAATAAGCAACAATGTTCAAATAACAATTACTAGAAGCCTTTGAATAACCTATTTTTACAATCTGTTTTTAGTAATATTACTTTAATATTTGCTGTTCTCGGGAAGCGTAGCTCCTAAATGGAGCAAAATCAGCAATAAATGTTATTCCAAAAAAATAGAGTTGTTACAATATTTAGGTTATGCTCTGTAAGAGTTCTGTGAAAGAGTTCTGTGAACAAAGCCTCCTACTAAACATTCATTCGATGAATTTGGGGTTTTTGAATATTGGTATTTGTAATTTATTTGATATTTGTTTTTAGGGTTTTGTAATTTCTACTTATAAGGTTTTAACACAAAGCAAATCTAGTTGTCATTTTCTTTTGGTTTTTTATGAATAATCGGAACTATAATTCGAACTTTACATGGTGACGGTTTACCATCCTTAATTCCCGGTTCAAATTTTGTACGAAGAATTGCCATTTCTACAGCGTTACCGCTACCGTAACCAATATCGCTTATTACTTTCGTATCAATAACTATCCCGTATTCGTCAACATCTGCTTCAACAATAACAGCACCTTCAATCTTCTCACGCTTAACAATAGCCGGCATATCGAGATTATCCAATATTGATTTTATCCCTTCTCTAGGTCTGGCGCATTGGTCAATATCACACGAAAAGTTCTTAAACACCTTGTGAACTTTTTTTACAGTTTTAGTAGCACTCCTCAGCGAGTCTGTTTTTAAACTATCACTGTTTAACGAAATTTCTTCCGATGGAGAACTGTAATAATACTGCAGATCACTGCTCAGAACAAAAGGTATCTTGAATAGTACATTACTCTCAACTGCTTTATCGTTTAATTGTCCAGGTAAAAACTTAGTAGCTTTAACCGCTTCAATTGCCGCCTCGTCACATCCAAGTCCTAACCCCCTAAGTACGTTCACTTCTTTTACTTTTCCTGTTGAATCAACCCTTGCAACGAGTGTAACATAGCCTTCAAGTCCATAAAGTTTTGCATGCTCTGGATATTTAAGGTTAGCCATAATATCTGTCATTCCTCCAACCGGTTTGGGGCATACGTCAGCTCCTTCACAGATAAAGAGATCATGGTTTTTCTGAATATTGTTCTGAGTGTTTCCATATTTGTAAGCATCAACTGGGGCAATATAGAGAGAATCATAGTCAACTTTTACGACCTTCATCAGACTACCTTTCTCATAAGTTCTAACTTCTTTTAATCCGCCATTATCATAGTAAAATTTTGTAATACCATCGCGGATGCCATCCTTGATCGAGACTTCTTCCTTAACTAATCCGGTTTCATAAAACTCCCTTGCCACACCGGTTAGTTTGCCGTTATCGTAAGTCTTTTCCGCCTTCAGATTGCCGTTTTCATAATACCAGTAACTTGTCCCTTCCAGAACATCATTTGCAAAGAATATCACCCCATCAACTTTTCCGCTTGGATAATATGTATAGAGAAATCCATTCTGTGCTGTAGCACTAATGGAGAGCAAAAGAAAAAGTATAACTAAAAATCTATTTCGCATTAAATTCGTTCAGTAATTATCATAAGGAAATGCAAATATAATGAGATTGAAGTAAATTACATATGATAAAATTTTTGACAATGTTCTAATACAAATAATTATATTTGCATCAATTTCAAAAAATAATACTTGGTTATGCAAAACATTAAATATTTAATTTTACTTATCACGGTTTTACTAATAGCTTCAACTACTGTCAGCTTCTCACAAAATAAAATCAATAGGTCAAAACTGTATTCCGATTTCGCTCTTAAAAAAAGCAGACAAGAATATAAAAACGAACTGAATAAAAAAATCAAATCTGTTTTCGGTAAAGAGTTAAGTTCTTCAAATGAGGACAAATGGAAAAGTCTTTTTAGAGAAGTTGGATTATACTACTATAGAACTGGCGATGTTTACAATGCAGTTGAGAAAGCTGTTTCGTACAGCCCGATAGCATCCATAAAATTTAACCGCGCTCTTGTAGAAACGATCTTAATCCTTTATCCGGATAAGTTCTCGGATTTCATAAACAGAATTTGGCAAACGACATACGACCCAACTTTGTTTGCTTATACCACTAATGCTAAACTTAGTCATAATGACAGCTTAAATGTAAGAAAGCAGTATTCAGCAGAATTAAAAAGAAAATTTCCTTACTGGAAAAATATTCCACAGCTAAAATTCTTAAATTATTATTTGCTAAATGATAAAACAAAAACACCCGACTTAAAAGAGCTGTTCGCTTATCCATTCATGAAAGGTAAAACGATAATTTTTTCATTACAGAGGAAGAATAGAACTTACCCGGGATTGACAATAATCAAAAAACCCGATGGAACATTTGTTAAGGATGAGAATGATTCGATCTTTTATGTTAAACAGTTGGCAATATCTGTTAGCGGGCTGCCCGGATATTTGAGCCAAGGCAACACACCTCAAGGAATTTTTTCTGTTGTAGGATTTTATGTTTCCCCTACTCCTTCGATTGGACCGACCGCAGCAGTGCTAACAAGAATTCCATTTGAAGTGCCGACAAAATTGTTTTATCACGGCGCTGTAAAAGACAAAACATGGAAGTTGGAAGACTATAAAAATTTATTACCTAAAAGCTGGAAAGATTATCTCCCGATATACGAATCGTTCTACGCTGGGAAAACCGGCAGAAGAAAAATTGTAATGCACGGCTCTGTTGATGATCTGAGTTTTTACAAAGATCTACCTTACTTTCCGCTTACTCCTTCAAAGGGTTGCTTGACCACTACGGAGATTTGGTCAGAGGAAACCGGCAAGAATATTAAAAGCGATCAGACAAGATTAATGAACGCGTTCTTTTCAACCGGGGAATTGGAAGGCTTCTTAGTAGTAGTTGATATAGATGATAAAGAAAGTGACGTAACTATCGACGAAATCCTACCTTATCTTAACTAACCACTATGGACTGCAAGTCCATAGGTTTGGCTGCAAATAAAATTCGTTTTGAAGCACCAAAAAACAAATAATAAGACACAAATAATTACTAAATTTCAAATTCCAATTTTAAAACATTTGCCTTCTTATTTTATTTTTGTTTCTGTATCACTCTTTGTGCTTTGATAATTTATGACTTGGTATTTATTTGTTATTTCAATTTTGATTTTTGTCATTTAGTTCTAATTTTTTAGAAGCTAAAGCTAGATGCATAGTTTTATCTCCGAACTGAGACCAATAATTTTTTTTATGTTTTCAGTTCATTCCATATCAATGCAGATGAACCCAATATAGCGGCATCGCCTTCCTTTAACCCGGAATTGACAAGCTTGATCTTACCCTTATAATTATTGAGGAGATTAAGTTCCATGTGCTTCTTTGTCGGGTTGAGGATCATATCTCCCGCTTGTGCAAGACCGCCGAAAACTACAATCGCTTCCGGACTTAAAATTGCAACAGCATCTGCTAATGCTTCACCGAGTATCTTTCCGGTATATTTGAATGCATTAATTGCAATCTTATCTCCACCGGATGCAGCATCATAGATTTTCTTTGCAGTCAGCTTGGAATATGGGATATCACGCAAGGGACTACTATCACGATAATTTGCCAGCATCTCAGCGACAGTTCTTATAATTCCGGTAGCAGAAGCATAAGTTTCTAAGCATCCTTTCTTACCGCAGCCGCATCGTCTTCCGTCCGGTATAGCATTTATATGTCCTAGCTCCCCTGCAAAGCCGTCATGACCATAAAGCACCTTACCGTCCACTACAATACCGCTCCCCAAACCGGTACCCAAAGTAACCTCAATAAAATTTTTCATACCACGCGCAGCACCGAATTTCATCTCACCAATTGCGGCGGCATTTGCATCATTTGTTAATGCTACCGGGATATCATGATATTTATGAACTAATTCTTTAACATTAACGTAACCCCAATTTAGATTAGGCGGGTTCTCAATTGATCCTTTATAATAATTACCGTCAGGCGCTCCGACTCCGATCCCAATTAAATTATATTCTTCGGAATATTGTTTAAATAATTCATCAAACGTATTGAATATCCGTTCAAAAAGATCTTCAGCCGGTTCCATTCTATTAGTTGAAATTGATTCCTTAAAAACGATCTTTCCCTTTTCAGTTACAATACCAAATACAGTATTTGTACCGCCAATATCAATTCCCATGGTTACATCAGTCATATTATATCCTTGATTATTAAGTGTACAAAAATATAAAAAAGAATGATAAAGATTTTAATTTGGCGAGATTATTTAGAACACTTTTTAATATATTTACACCTTAAATATTTTGGAGAGGTGCAGGACTTCCCGCAAATAAAGATTGCGGGATAAAGGTTGCTTGTCCGCCTATGGAGGGACCTGCACGTCTGTCTGTAAGACTCCTTTGGAGGAAAGTGTGTATACGTGCAAGTGTACACCGTGGGTTCTCCCGAAGGGACTCTTACAGAGGAATCCCACCCTCTCCGCAAACTAGGCTTGGAAGTACTTTTAATTTGTTCTTTATTGATATACTGGAGAGGTGCAGGAGTGGTTGAACTGGCACGCCTGGAAAGTGTGTGTACGTGCAAGCGTACCGTGGGTTCGAATCCCACTCTCTCCGCAACTTTAACAAGAGATGTTTTAATTATTTTCTTCTTGTTACGAATGATTAATATAACTAAAAAAGATTTTATTGAATTATAATGTCTTATTTTTCTTACATTCTACATAGTTTGAAAGATGGAATTCATTACTATGTTAGTACATCAAATTTAGAGAAAAGATTAAAAGATCATAATTTAGGTAAAAGTAAGTTTACTAAAGGTCATAGACCTTGGGAAATAATTTATTTTGAAGAATTTGCTTCTCGTTCTGAAACAATTAAGAGAGAAATGTTCTATAAAAGTATTGATGGTAATATCTAGTTAAAGAGTAAAAGAATTATTTAATTTCTTTTTTAATTAGTTTTATTTTCTTTGGAGGGATAGGAGAGTTCCTACAATAATAACGTGCAAGTGTACAGTGGGTTCTCCCAAAGGGACTCCTATGGAGGAATCCCTACTCTCTCCGCAACTTAAATCTTTTATTATTTGATATAATCTTTATTTATTATTTGGAGAGATGCCGGAGTGGTTGAACGGGGCGGTCTCGAAAACCGTTGATCGGTTTTGCCGATCCGAGGGTTCGAATCCCTCTCTCTCCGCATAATTACTTGCATTATAATAAGTTATAGCTTGTAATCACTTTATACGCACGATATTATATCATATAACTACACAGAATTATTTAAACCACTTTTTGTTTTAGAGAAAAATTTAAAATATTTCTTCGGTTTATTGTTCGATTGTAAACCGCACGACCCTCCTTTTCTTTCAAGCTTCGAAGTTTTTAACGTAACAACTAAATTTTTACGCGATGGGATTAAGTATTCCCAAATGACTAAAGAACAGCAAGAACAATTGGAGGAGCAAGTTGGTGATTCTGCTGAGGATTTTGATTACGAATCAACAAAAGTTGACAACTACATTTTCAACAAAGATACAAACCGTGAAATTCTCAGAAACTTAATGGAAAACGGTATCAAGTTTTCCGACGGTTTACTTGGTAAAACTATTATCTTTGCTCGTAATCATTGACATGCAATTATGCTCGAAGAGTTGTTCAATGAAATGTACCCGCAATATGGCGGTAAATTCTGCCAAGTTATTGATAACTACGATCCGCGTGCTGAAGAGCTTATTGATGATCTTAAAAGTATCGGTAACAATAAAAAATTAACTATTGCCATCTCCGTTGATATGCTTGATACAGGCATTGATATTCCAGAAATTCTTAATCTTGTTTTTGCCAAACCAGTTAAATCCTATGTTAAGTTTTGGCAAATGATCGGTAGAGGAACTCGACTCTCGGAAGATCTATTTGGAAAAGGGAAGGATTAATCTAAATTTTTAATATTTTGAACACCACTAAAAAAATTACGGTTTCAACTATATGGAACATTTCGGTTTTTGGTCTATTCTTCCCCCAGTGATTGCAA
>QILJ01000271.1 GCA_003233295.1 Ignavibacteria bacterium
CTTATCTTTCTTCGGGTAGTTCTTAACATCAATATAGAAGAAACTCTTTTTGTTTGTGAGTATATCGTCTTGAATTGTGGTCTTTTTAATTCCATCATTCTGTGAACAAGATGTTACAAAAACTAACATGAAAATGGAGCAAAATAGTTTAATCGATTTATACATTGTAATTACCTCTAATAAAGTTATTCGTTTTCTTTTTTCAATCCGAATTTTGGATCAAGCGGAATGAATTTAGTTACAATAAATGCCGGTATCGTTGCGATAATCACCCAGATGAAAAAGTGCTGATAGCCAATTAACTCCTGCAGCCAACCGCTTACCATTCCTGGTATCATCATTCCTAGAGCCATAAATGCCGTTGTGATTGCAAAGTGAGCTGTTTTATGATCACCTTGTGAAACATAGATCATGTAAAGCATGTAAGCAGTAAAGCCAAACCCATAACCAAACTGTTCAATCGCTACGCAGAGATTTATTATAAAGAATGATTCCGGTAAAGCATAAGAAAGATAAATGTAAACAGTGTTAGGTAAATTTATCGCTATCAACATCCACCAAAGCCAGTATTTAAGCCCTTTTTTTGCTGCAACAAAGCCGCCGAGTAGTCCGCCAAGTGTTAGTGCAAGAATTCCGACAGTTCCGTAAACTAGACCAACTTCACCGGTTGTTAAGCCCAAACCGCCAACTTCGTGTGCATCAAGCAAAAACGGTGACGCAAGTTTAACAAGCTGTGATTCCCCTAATCTGTACAACAATAAGAAAGCAAGAATGATTCCAATATGCTTTCGTTTGAAGAAGAGAACAAACGTATCAATAAATTCTTTCATTATACTTATATTAGGATCAGCAAGCGCCGGCTTGTCTTGAGGTGAGTATGGAAGAATGAATTTATGATATATAAAAAACAAGAAGAACAGTCCGGTCAAAATTGAAAATGTAATTACCCACGATAGTTTTATGTTCCCGGCTCTAGCTTCAAAAAAAGCTGACGAAGAAGTTTTTAGTTTCGGGTCTAACTGAATAACAGCCAATGCCGGTTTATTCCAGTTAGAACTATTGAATGTAAAACGCGTACCTTCAACAAGTTTAATGCTTTTATCACCGCCGTTACTGCCGAAGTTAATAACAATCTCTTCATCATCGGCTGGTTTATTAGATAAATGGAAATAGAGCAGCGATGCATTACCAACCAGATCGGAAGCGTTTTTAGTTTTATGTTCAATTCCAAAAGTATCTTTTATAAATTGTTCCAGTGCTGTAAGCTGTTTAGTATCGTTTACCTCAATGCCTGCCTTGTTTATATGTGTCTTCGGGTTGACATATTCAGTAAAACCGTGATTACCGTTCCACTCTTTTGCAAAGTGAATTAGTGAGTCAATTTTCGCTTGGCTCGAATTAGCGGTGCTGATCTCTAACTTAGTAGGCTCAGCAATAATCCTCAGTTCTCCATCGAGGGGAGTAAAGCTGAGAGAGTCAATGTTTATAGACCGTTCAACAATATTAGGTGAAGAATAAACTGTAATATCAACGGTTGGCAAACCAGTAGTGCTTTCAAAATATCCGGCAAGAATGATTAAAAGTCCCTGCCCGGTTATCATTGCAAGGCGATAAAAGGTGCTTCGGATACCGACAAAATAAGCCTGCTGATGCTCCGATAACCCGATCATATAAAAACCGTCGGCGGCAATATCGTGCGTAGCCGAACTGAAAGCCAGCAGCCAGAAGAACGCTAATGTGTATTGGAAAAAATTAGGAACCGGAATTGTTAACGCAACCCCTGCCAATCCTGCGCCAATGATCAACTCCATTGTGATAATCCAGAACCGTTTTGTTTTTAGGATATCAACGATCGGACTCCAGAGCGGTTTGATAACCCAAGGCAGATAAAGCCAGCTTGTATAAAGGGCAATATCAGTATTTGAAATTCCCAATCGCTTATACATTATAACCGAAACGGTCATTACGATTATATAAGGAATTCCTTCAGCATAATATAGCGAAGGCACCCATGCCCATGGATTTCGTTTAGTCTTCTTTTTCCCTCCCATAAAACTCGCCTTAATTAAATATTATATATACTAGTATCCAGAATCTAGAATCAAGGATCCAGAACTTCTTTTGCCAGCAGCGCCGCTCCTATAGCAGGTTCCAACTCCGGTTCAGTTATTTTCACACCTTTAATGTTATTTGCTTTTTCCTTAAACAATCTTGCATAAAAATTATCCGTTGTAATTGTACCGCCGATTAAACTGACTTTAAGTTCATCTTCATCTATTAGTTTTTTCATCGATTTAATATGAAGCAGTAATTCATCAACTTCAGTTTGAATTATTGCTTTACAAATTGAATCACCCTCTTCTGCCGCCTGAATTACTAGCGGTGCAACAGTAGGAATATCGAAATTATTTTTATACACAGCTAAGATCAATTCTTTGGAATTAGCAATACTGAATTTTTCTTTCAAAAGAGTTGTAAGTTTTGTACTTTCTCCTCTTCCGTCAAACTGTTTTGCAATCGCCGTTAATCCAGACCTACCAATATGAAAGCCGCTTCCTTCATCTCCGAGTATTCTGCCGAAACCGCCTACCCTGTGAATGTTACCTTGAGGATCTTTTCCAAACATTATTGAACCTGTTCCGGCAATTAGAATACTTCCGAGTTTTCCGGAAAAAGCTCCCTCTAAAGCTATTCGCGCATCACTTTCAACAACGAACTTTTTGATAGGAAGATTAGCTTCAGTTACCTTTTGAATAAAACTTTTCTCCAGTCTTTCCGCATCTTCCCTTCTTCCGGCGCCAGCAGTACCGAGTAAAACTGAAGCGATCTCGGAAGTGTTTATACCGGCTTGCTTTATCGAATCGGTAATCAAGTTGAAAAGCGATTCTGTTACTTCGTCAACACCAAAGACAAGAAAGTTCGACGGTCCGCCGACAAGCTCAGAAAGAACATTCATTTGTTCGTCAACGATCACACATTTTGTCTTGGTTCCGCCTCCGTCCAGTCCGATATAAAAAGCCATATTTTACTCAATTTAAGAATTTTATTGAAAGGCAAAATATAAGAAAGTATTGTGAAATCAAAGAATAATGCTATTTTAATTGATCAAAAAAAACAAATAATATACAGAAATCTCATTATGAGCCAATAAAACTTTCTTTTACCACAAGAAAATGTTTATTTTAGCTTAAATTCAAATATATTATTAGTGTCTCTTTTGGAATAGTATTTGACTTATTGCCTAATTAAACAGATTTTGCTTAATATGTTTAAAAATCATTGTATTAAGCAGCAAAACAAAGATATTAACTAATATGAAAGAAATAAAATCGATCAATAGACCTGCAATAATAATTGGGCTGGCAATTGTCTTTCTGATCGGCATGTCATACATACCGGATGGGATAACGATATTCGGTGTTGAAATTAAGAAAGTGGATATATTGGAAGATCTGCGATACGATGAATCGGAACAAGAACAAAGCACACAGGATTCTATCCAAAGTTTTAATGATAATGATGGAAACATAAATTTAGCATCAGCCCCGCTGAACGCATCTTTAGATTTTTCTAATGATGTGATTTCTTTTATCGAAAATGAATATGAAAAATTTGAGAGCATAAAAACTTATAATCAACCCACTTTTAAGAATCATCCGCTTGAAGGAAATTTAGAACAGTTAAAGTATTTTTTTGATGCGTTGAGCAATTCAAAAAAGTCACAAATAAGAGTAGCACACTTTGGTGATTCCGCGTTGGAAGGTGATTTGGTAACATCATATCTCCGCAATAAATTCCAGCAAAAATTTGGCGGGAAAGGTGTTGGATTTGTTCCTATCACATCGGAAGATATCAATTTTAGAGAGACGACAAAGATCAGATTTTCAGATGATTGGATAACAGCGTCAATAACAGGAAGTAATCCCGATAATATTTCGGTTGGGATTGCAGGAAAGACGTTTATAAATTCCGATGGAAGCTGGGTAAAATATGAAGCCGTACCGAAATTCAGAACCGTTAGGAGTTTTGATGTTGCCAGAGTGTTCTACAGTAATGCAAAAGCTAATTCCTTTATAAAGTATTCATTAAATAATGCAGCGGAAAAATCTATTCCGCTTACTACCGGCAAAAGGATAAAAGACTTAGTAATAGAACGAAAATATTCGACAAGTTTAAAATTGGCTTTCCCTGTTGAAAAATCAGCTTACTTTTATGGAGTTAGCTTGGAAAGTAAAACCGGTGTATATATTGATAATTTCCCGCTTCGGGGAAACTCCGGTGTTGACTTAAAAAAAATCCCACAAGAAAATCTAAAAGAATTTGATTCGTTATTTAATTATAAATTGGTGATTTTAGAATTTGGGCTTAATATTTTGAGCGGAAGAAAAACTAACTTTAACAAGTATGAAAAAGATATGGTTGAAGTGATCAATGAATTTAAAGAGCTATTCCCTGAAACCAGTTTCCTTTTAATTGGTGTTCATGATAAGTGTATCAAGAGAAGAAAAAATTTTGTAACTGACCCTGCAATTAAAAAATTAGTTCAGACTCAAAAAAGAATAGTAGAAAAAACAAACATCGCATTTTGGAATTTATATGAAGCGATGGGTGGAGAAAACTCAATGGCAGATTGGGTAAACGCTAATCCTCCATTGGCTTACAGCGATTATATTCACTTCAACACTTTGGGGACAAAGGAAGAAGCGGAAATGCTTTTCAAAACAATTATGGATGCAAAGAATTAATCATGTTCAATTTAATTGATAACGAAAGCAAAACACTTTGGAGCAGATGGGAATATTTTGCCCGCACTCAACCAATTAAAGATGCTATAATTCATTGGAGTGCAACTGGACGAAATTATCGTTGGAGCTACGGGCAACTGTTAAAATCGGCAAACAAATATTCTGAACGACTTAAACAACTTGGCGTTAAAAAAGGTGATGTGTGCGCATTGATAATTCAACACAATCCGCAATTCTACCCACTCTATCTGGGTATTGTAGGAATCGGAGCTTTGCCGGCAGTATTAGCGTATCCAAATCCACGATTGCACCATGAGAAATTTCAGCAAGGATTGATCGGGATGTCAGAGCGGTCAGGACTTAATTGGATATTTACCGAAAGAGAGCTTGAAAGAATTATAAAACCGCTAATAGTATATCGCGGAAAGGTTAACTCCGGTTTGTTCTTTCCCTTGGAGTGGGAACTTAAAGAGAATATCAATGCAAAAGAACTTGAGGAATTAGAAGAAATAAGAAATTCAATAAACGAGAATGACCCAACGCTGCTCCAGCATTCTTCCGGTACAACAGGATTGCAGAAACCTATAGTGCTTACGCATAAGGCAGTACTCGATCATGTTAACAATTATGGGAAAGCAATTCAGCTATCGGACAATGATATCGCAGCAAGTTGGCTGCCTCTTTATCATGATATGGGATTGATTGCTGCTTTTCATCTGCCGCTTGCTTCGGGTATTACAACAATCCAAATCGATCCGTTTGAGTGGGTACTTGCTCCTTCAATTCTGCTTGATGTTATTTCGAAAGAAAAAGCAACATTAACGTGGCTTCCGAACTTTGCATACAATTTAATGGCAGACAAAGTCAAAGAAGATGAACTCCAAAACGTTTCTTTAGTAAGCATTAGAATGATGGTTAACTGCAGTGAAAAAATAAGAGCGGAAAGCCATGAGAAATTTTACAAAAAATTCAATGATTATGGACTTCGTGAAAATTCCTTAACTACAATGTATGCAATGGCAGAAACAACTTTAGCAGTTACGCAAAGTGAGCCGGAGAAAAGAGCAACTGAAATTATGGTTGACAGAAATGAATTATCGCGAGGTTTTGTTGAAATAACCGAGAACGATAAAAAATCAATTGT
>QILJ01000354.1 GCA_003233295.1 Ignavibacteria bacterium
TCAATTTATACGGACAAGATTACTATTGGTTAAAAGAAAAATTAAAAGAGGTACATTATCCCAGATATTTTATAAATGGATCATTTGAATCGGGAGAATCTGTCTTCGAGATTAGTTTAATAAATGGAAATAATTTTTAGACTGATATTAGAATATCTGAAAAGCAGCATAGCGTTACAAAGGATTCATCTCAAAGCTCCGCTAAAAATCATCAGGGAAATATTTAAGTTGTAATACTATATATTATTGAGCTTCCGGCGGTTTGATCGGCATGGAGTGAGCATTTTCCGCATGGTATAGTTTTGTCAGTTCTGCAAATGCTGCTTTAAGTACTTCACCTTCCAGCTTACCGTTTCTTTGATAAAGTTCTTTGTCTATCAGAGCACGTAGATAAAAAATCCGCCATCGCCAACTGCTGCGTACCCGAGGCGTTAAATGAATTTCTGCATTGCTAACGAGTTTAAAAGCTAGAATAGCACTATCATGAATATTGTTCCGATCATGGTTTTGTTCAAAAATTTTGACTACTTTCATCATTTCCGGTGCTACATCTGCTGAAAACTCGAACGATAAATATTCCCTCACCACATCTTCTGCTTTACGTTCTCGGTTCCAATAAAATCCTGCAATAATCGACTTATTTATATCTTCATAAATCCCTTCTGAATAAGGTGTGCCGCCGCTTGCCATATGTTTAATACGATTCCATAACTGCTGAAAATGCTCAGGAGCCGGATTACTACCATATCCTCCCCAAGGCGACATACCGAACATACTGATCTCCGGGAAGTTTAATAATGGTAAATTACCGGGTACACCTTGTTCCAATATATATTTTGGAAAATAGTTATCGTGTCCGTCTGCCATAATATAATCTACCCAACTATTGTCCCGCTGCAGATATTTTTCCAGTCCGGTCCACTCGCCGTCGGGATTATTATCATCTTCATTTTCAAAGGACCATGTAGATAAAATAATTTTACTTTCAGGGAATTTTCTATGGATAAGAGTTTCCATCTCTCTTGAAAGCTTTGGGAAACCTCGTCCGCCCCAAGGCCAGCATTGACTGCAGGCGCAGCCTCCTTCGTCATAAGGCCAAAATATAAAATAATCCAGGGATATCTCTGCAAATTGATCCAAAAGATTGGAATACAGATCGAGAAGCATTTCTCGGGCTTCCGGTATGCTAGGACAAAGATTAACGCCATGATTTCCTCTTCGGTTGCCTGGTACTTTGGTTCCCCTTAATGAATCAGGCGTGGATTTATATCCCTGATTCACAGGCTGTATCAGACCAATTTGAAGACCGTACTTTTTAGCGCTTGCAAGAATTTCCTTGAATCTATTAAACCAAATCCGGGATGGTTCGCTCTGCAGATTATCGAATTGCCAGGTGGGATAATGTATGAAGATAGTATTGTAACCCCAGAGACCAAGATCCTGAATATATTGAACTACTTCTTCAATTGGCGCTGCTTCATAAAAATTGTTAAAGTGTGTAGCTAAATAGATTCCTCGTACTGGATTATCCGGTGCGGAAGTACCTCGCCATGTGCCCGGGACAAATCCATCTTGGGTAAAACGCGATGAGCGTAGGAATTTTCCGATGCCGAAAAGTACTCCTCTTGGATCACCTCCGCTAATACGAACTACTCCTAATTTTCCATCTTCGATTTGAAATATTTCGCTGCCGATACTTTTGTCAACCTTCAACTCAATGCTTAGGTCTATATTTCCGTGAGTTAAATGTACCGCATCGCATCGTTGTAATATCTGTCGCTCTAAAATTGACGCAATATTCCTAAGTTCGGATCCGGCATTCACAGGCAACACGATGTTAAATGTTTGAACATTTTGCTCACTTGTATGTGAACTGCCGTTCGGGAAAACGAGCACAAAATTTAGAAGTGAAAATATTATAGAAAATACAATTTTTGGAATCGTTCTCATCATTTACCTCTTGTATTGAAAGATGAATTAAATAATAGAGTTCATGTAATAGAGTTCCTGCAAAATAAAACTAATTAAGTATTCTCGCAACAATCTTTGGTTAGTTTTAAGATTAGGTAAACATTAAGTTGTGTAAGCCAGCAATATTTTTTACAATTCATAAATTGAAGATAAAAAAAGCCCGGAATAAATATCTGGACTATTTTTTATAAGTGGGGGCAGTCCGCCGTTCCGGATTGAACCAATACCAATTTAAAATAAAAAAACCCAGACAAAAAGCCTGGGTTTTTTATATCTTGTAGCGGGGACAGGACTTGAACCTGTAACCTTCGGGTTATGAGCCCGACGAGCTACCAATTGCTCCACCCCGCGATGTAAAATTTGAATATTAAATATATACTTTGGCACGATAAATGTCAAATATTTGTAGCAAAATAACTATTTTACGTATATTTTGTTGAGAGAATATCAATTTTTATTAAAATGGAAATATTTACCAGTAAAAGTAGGTGAATTATGCTTATTTCGTTGTTAGTTAAGGATTATGCGTTAATTGAAAATATAGGTGTAGAATTCCAAAAGGGACTAAATATCATAACCGGTGAAACAGGTGCCGGTAAGTCAATTTTAATTGATGCAATGGGTTTATTGCTCGGTGAGCGTGCATCCACACAAGTTGTTAGAAAAGGCGCAAATAAATCTGTTGTTGAAGGTGTTTTCAGTGTTGCTAATAATCCAAAAGTGGAAAAACTTCTTTCTGAAAATGATATTGATCATTATGATGAATTAATTGTCCGACGGGAAGTTTCCTTAAAAGGTTCAAACAGATGCTTCTTGAATGACACCCCAACTTCACTTGCATTGTTGAAAGATATTGGAAACTTGTTAATTGATCTTCACGGACAGCATGAGCATCAGTCACTATTAAGGAGCTCAACTCATATTGATTATCTTGATGAATTTGCCGAGATCGATCCTCTTTTACATGAATATAAAGAATACCATCAGCAGTTATCAGAAATAGCTAAAGAACTTTATCTTTTGAAGAATAAAGAGCGAGCGCTTAAAGATGAACGTGATGCTTATGAATTTCAGATGAAAGAGATCGATGCAGTTTCGCCGCAGCTTGGTGAAGAGGAAACGATCAAGGAAGAACTCAATCTTCTGGAACATTCGGAAAAACTTCTTCATCTTACAAATAAAATATATGCCTTGGCTTATGAGGATGAATTTTCAACTCACGATAACCTTGTTAGTATACAGAAAAGTTTAGAGGAACTTTCCGAGATCGATAAGGCTTTCGGTGAGAAAGCAAGTGAAGTTGAATCGGCAATTGCAATTGTAAATGATATATCCGACTTTGTGCGCAGCTACAGGGAAAGAGTGGATAATGATCCTGATAAACTTGATTCGTTACGTGAAAGATTGGGCGCGTTGAGCCTGCTGAAGAAAAGATACGGCGGCACATTGGATAAAGTGATTGAACACAGAGAAAATATCGGTAAGGAATTTGAAATTGCAAATAACTATAACGAAAAAATTGAAAAGCTGGAAAAAGAATTAGCAAATGTACGAAACAAAAGCGGAGAAATTGCTAAAAAAATATCTGAAGAACGAAAAGTTGTGGCAAACAAGATTCGGCTGGAAGTGGTAGAAGAATTAAAAGAACTTGGAATTCCGGATTCTGATTTCCAAGTCAATATCAGAAATGTAAAAGCAAATGACAGCGCAGCGAATTTCATCTTAGTTGACGGTGAGAAATATAAATTCAACGCAAAGGGTTTTGATGAAATAGAATTTCTGATTTCTACTAATCCTGGTGAAGATATGAAACCGTTATCCAAAGTGGCTTCGGGTGGAGAAGTTTCAAGAATAATGTTAGCGCTAAAAACAATTCTTGCAAAAAATGATAAACTTCCATTATTAATATTTGATGAGATCGATACCGGTGTAAGCGGACGAATTGCTCAAAAGGTTGGAAATGGATTGAAGGCATTATCAAGGTATCATCAAATAATTGCAATAACTCATCTACCGCAGATAGCCGGACTATCTGATCAGCATTTTGCGGTTGAAAAGAAATCAATAGGTACTCGGGTTGTAAGTTCTATTCGTCCGCTTGAAGATGAAGAAAAGGTAAATGAGGTAGCTAAGTTAATAAGCGGGGAAGATGTTACCGAAGCCAGTATAGAGAGTGCAAAAGAATTAATGGGAATTGATGCCTAAAAACGTGGAATTACTAAAAATACTTCACAGTGATTTATCTCACAGTTAATATTTAAATGATTCTTTTTATTGACATTTGTTAAAGTATTTCGGAATTTATGAGTATATATTCAATAAGGGAGGTATAGCATGAATAAACTTTTAATGTTTGTTCTTTTTCTAGTTTTTACGGGTATTTCGTCTGCACAAATAGGGGATAAATTGACACAACTTCCGCCTTCGGAGGTTCAAAAATATGCAACACCTTTAGCTACATGGTCAGGAACATATTTTAACTCCGGCGGATATTACACAGCCAAAGTATCCAAAACATTTGGATTTAAACTAAGTTTAGTTGGCATGATGATTTTTATACCGGATGATCAAATGACTTTTAACGTTCATCCATATGACGGTTATACTGGAAGTGAAAAATCAGCTACCTTTTTTGGTGATAAAGGTTCATCCATAATGGGTAGTGGAGGATTTATAATTTACCCTCCCGGTCTTAACATGAGTACAGTTTATGCCGGTATACCGCAAATTGCATTAAGTTTTTTCGGGGTTGAAGGAATGCTCAGGTATTTCCCAAAATTAAAGATCAACGACGTGGAAGTCGATCTTTTAGGTTGGGGATTAAAATATAACTTCAGTCAATTGATACCAGGTTTGCCACTGGATATTGCTGTTCAAATTTTATCTAATAATTTTGAGCTTAACCATCCAAATGCTGATATCAAAACATCAAACTTTGCGGTTAATGTTCACGCTAGTAAGGAATTTGGGAATCTCATAGTTTATGGAGGTCTCCAATATGAAACCACAGCAATGGATTTGGATTATACTTTTAACGGTTTAGGATTTCCCGGTATAACACCTGACGATAGAGTTAGTATTTCAATGGATGGCGATAACAACATGAGATTAACATTTGGTGCAGCAGTAAAAATTGCAGTATTAGTACTAAATGTCGATTACAACATTGGAAGTCAGAACGCCCTTGTTGGGGGCATAAACTTTGAATTTTAAAAAAGGAGAAATAAAGATGAAAAAAACAACAAAAATAATTATAATTGTGGCATTATTTTCTTCATTAGCGATATTTAGTGGTTGTGATAAACTTGGAAATATACCTCTGAACGTTCCAATTCCAGTTGAATTTACATTAAACGGATCAGAAACTTCTGCTCAAGAGACAGTAACTTTTTGTCTCAATCAGCATCAGGAATGGAATGATAATAAAGATAAGATCCAATCGGTTAAATTTCTTTCCGCTGCTTATTGGACTCTTGATTATTCCCCATCTGCTCTAAAAGGAACAATTAATGCCGCTTTGAAAGACAAAAATGGTCTTACACTTTTATCGATCAATTTACCAAATGTTTCACCTGGTGATTATATAACAGATGGTTACAAAATTGAATTAACTAAAGATGAATTGGATGCTTTTAATGCATACCTTGATAATCTACAGGAAGACCCTAGCTGTTCTATTCCTACATTTACTGCAGAAGTAAGTGTGACTAATGTAACGGGTGGAACTCCTTATACAATTCATGGCAAAGTTGAACTGATTTTAGAAGCAGAAGTTTCTACTAACTGATTATTTTATTAAAAGTGAGGGATTGAAAAATCCCTCACTAATACTTTCCAATTATTTCCAAGTTTTAATTGTTAATTTATTAGCTTAAACTTTTATATTTAATAATTTAAACATATAAATTGGAAGACA
>QILJ01000361.1 GCA_003233295.1 Ignavibacteria bacterium
GTCTTTCCTCCATCGCTGGAGCGTCTATCATATACATGAATATCACCGTTGTTGTATTTAAAAACACTTCCGGCTGGACAAAAACTTTTATGCTCCGGAACAATCAACTGAGTTTCACCCCTGATAACCTTGATTCCCGGTACATAACTTACTCTGGATTTAATTTTTTCATATTTTGGATTGAAGTTTGATGTTGATTCACTTGAATCTATAGAATTACTAGCATGTCCATTTTCCTGAGCAAGTGAATCTGTTGTAATAAAAACAAAGACAGATAACACAAGGAGCGTATTTAAAACTTGATATATTAATATTTTCATGTTTGTTTTCCTTAGTCATTGTATAAAGTACAGATGTTAATAAAAAATCAGTTTCGAAATTTTATATTTCACTTTCATTGTATCTTATTGCTGCATAAACTTTTAATGTATGCATTACTTTGCCAAAGGCGGACAAGGGAGATTTATTTTACTGACAGCTTGTAAATTTGTTTGATAATTCCTTTACCATCTTTTGATTCTGCCTCACGATTAAATGCAATTGTTTTTCCATCGTGAGATAATACAACATTCATTGGCAGTTTTTCACTTTTTTCGGTCAGTTTTGTAAAATTACCAAAGTCGGTACCAGGTTGGGCATTACATTTTATAATACTATTATTCCATGTATAATAAATATATTTCCCGTCCGGACTCCAGCGAACATCACTCTGAACATTCGATTCATGATGAGTTACCTGCACAGAATTTCCGTCCAGCGGCGAGATGAAGAATACCTGGATTATGCCATTCTTATCTTTTTGTCTATACGCAATATATTTACCATCTTCCGAACAGCGCAATGTTCCCAAACATCCTGGATATTTCGTTTCAGCGGTAAAAGTTAAACGACGCTGTACGGTTCCTTTTGGAGGCATCGGGAAAGAGGTAACAGTTCCTTCAAGAGGTCCGTATTTACCTGGCAGATCAATTTTTTCAGGAATATCGACGACAAAAACCTCATCAACAGATTCACCTTTGCTATTCCTCACAGTGCCGAGGAATGCCCTGGCACGCTGCCATTTTTTATCCGGTGTTTGATAACCGCGTGTACCGATCCAGCTATCGCCGGCTGCATGACTGATTTCATCCGAGCCTTTTACCGGATGCGGTACAACTCTAACTACGAGCACGGAATACCAAAGTCCATCAACATTTTCTCCGCCGGGCTGGTGATCAACTTTTACCGGTCCGATCGGTCGGGAAACACCGATTGTACGTAAGTTCCACGGTTCGCCGGTTTTGTCCTCCAGTATTTTCATGATCTCGTCATTGTACGTGAATGCAATCCAAGCGCCATCGCCACTCCATTCATGGTCGTGTGTGCCGCCGCGCAAAGCTCCCGGAGTAAAGGGTGGAGTAACATCGCGGGCATCCATAAAAATAGGTACATTCGGATGATCCACATCAACAATTACTCCCGTTCTGCGCCAATGTTCATAAGGTCGCTCAGCGCTGCAATTCTGCAGACCGTGTATGAAGATCACTTTATTTTCAACAGGGCTGTAACTTGCCGCGCCCACACCGGGTCCATATAAATGCGGATTCTTCGTTCTGTAAAGAACTTTTACTTCACCGGTTTCTACATTAATTTCTTCAATCGTTTTACATGCGGCAATTCCTC
Source organism: Ignavibacteria bacterium (assembly GCA_003233295.1). The sequence continues at coordinate 1,663 of QILJ01000361.1, forward strand.
CCTCCAATGGACGTGTATCATAAACAAGCCATTGATCATCCGGTGAAAAATTATGTCTGCCGTCTAGATCGAAATTCTTTGTGTCATCGTTCGAGATCTGAATTTCTTCAATCTTATTACTGCACGATACGGAAAAGAGTAAGAAAATAACTAACAAATACCAATACATTTTATATCTCCTAATTTCATGATATAATTAAAGCTAATTAACTTTTTGTCCAAACTTAATTACCTGACAAATAAAAATTTTACTATTTCTTCTGCCACGGAATTTCCAACCCTAACTCTTTCGGACTTATAGGAATATAATATAAATCAAATTTACACCAGCCGGCGCCGCCGGGCACATCATAAAGATATACTTTTACCGTGAAATTATTTTCAATAGACGGCTGTTCCAAAATGAATGGGTGCATCGGTCTGGATTCAATATCTTTTGGAATTACTGTAACAACCTTTTCCGGCAGTGGGTTCAAAATATCATAATCTTTAAAATACATCGGGTCCCACCGCAGATGTTCTATCTCAAGATGTTCACCCTTTATATTTATTATATCTCTTCCGTCAACTCTGCCTTCCCAATGTAAAATTTTAACAGCTTCTTTTTCATTTTCCTTTAATACTTTCACGTATCTCTTTTGCTGTTCAGAAATGATCTTTTCAATTTCTTCAGAACTTGGCGCACTCTTCAGTAATTGTCTGGAGTTTGAAAGATCATTTAATGCTCTCTCAACATTCTTCAATAACTGGTCAACTCCAAAAAGATGGTAGCCATAACCTGGCGTTTCCATAAATTCGTTACGAGTTTGCTGTAAAGAATCATATAATTCGGAAAGTTTATTACGATACGGCTCAGTTGGTTCATCTGCATATTCAAAATAGGCAAAAGTTGTTTTGACATAAAAATAATTAGTTTTTATAAATAAACGTGTCATCTCCAACTGGTTTTCAACATCATTGGCTACTTTATTATCCGCTATCTGGGATTTGACATGCTTATACTTTTCTTTCATTGTATTTGCAACTTCAAGTCCATGATCTAATTGGTTTAGGGTTTCCGCTATCCACGGTTTGCAGCTAAGATATATTTTACGCAAAAATTGAATGTGCGCCTTGCCATTATCAATATGCGGATAACCTAGCGCAGGAAATGTACCAACCCGGATTTGCGGAAGAGAACTGAAACCACCATAAGAAACAGGCTCAATGAAAAGTCCGTAATTGTAAGCAACTGGAGAAAGCATATATATATCAGCCATACCATCAGAAGCTGCAGTACCAAAATGAATGGAGCAGAAGTCCCTAGCAATATCATTTGGATCTTCGAGATAATTCCACCCTAACCGAAATACCGTATAAGAAGTAAGGCTTTTTGATTTGTAGTCATCGGGAGACAGCAGATCAAAGCTCAAACCTTTCAGGTTGCTGTTTGGAGCTGCTATAACTGATTGCAGCCCAGACTGAAAATACTGACCCGGGAAAGTTGGAAAAATATTTGACTTAGAAGATTCGTAATAATTCATCGATTCCATCACAACCAGCATGTTATGTGGAGTAAGATTAAAAGTCGGATTATAACGCTGATGCCACCAGCGATCATTCTGAGTAAAACTGGGTATGAGGTAAAGTCCTTTCGTCGGTACATCGTCCGTGAATATTCTCTGGTAAATTTCCGGTTGTGAGTGCTGCTCAAAGCTATTAGTTATCCATGTTCGATGATGATATATTTTACCAAACTCACCAACTACAACGTCATAAACTTTTTTAACAAATGTTCTGTATCGTTTTTCCAAACTCCAATCACATCCTTCTCCATCATGCATGGGATCAAATGTTTTATAGTTTCCCCAATAACTTTGCTCCTCACCGGTAAATACTGCTACGCCGTCAAGTTCGGGCATAGCTTCCATAAGCATTCTATACTTGGCTTGCACTGCATCCCAGAACAAAGGATCGGATGGAGATAATGTAGCGCCGTACTTTTTCAAAAGTGAAGGATGAAATGTAAACTCCGTTCCAAAAGGCAGATATTTCATATTTAAAGAATGTGCATATTCTATCAATTCTTTTGCTTTGATTCTATTCTTTTTATTCTGCGTTCTTTCCGGCTCTGAGTCCCATGGAATAAGCGCAAGAGGGTTCTCGCCATAAACCAGATTCAAACCCCACCGAAGCGCCCTCCTTATATCCTCTTTTGATTTAACTTGGATACGTGTATATCTAATTTTAAGTGATGGCTCTCGTTTTACATTTATTTCAGGAATATTTTTATATACCCTTATCCTATCCCATATCCAGTAAAGACCGTAAACATCTCCAATAATAGAACCACCAGCTACTATAACAACTCGATTTCCATCAATTACGGTGCTCACTATCTCGTATCCTTCCGGATCGTCAACACCGTTCAACTGGATTTCCCCTTTTTTTACTAGATTTGCCGTGTATTCATTCCTGGTTTCGTTTCCAACAATGATCGAATTATTAGAAATATCTTTCCATCTATTTACTATTTTAAATTGCAGATTGAACTGTTTTCCAATTTCCTGCAGATCATTGAGAACAACTTTTACTGCTTCATTTTTCATGAGGGATTTGCTTACAACAATTTGCCATGTCTCAATTTCCTGACCGAGTGCAGGTGTAGCGAAAACCAGTACATATAAGAATATTGTCAGCGTTCTAAATATTCGATTCATCTTCATTACTCCTTGGTTCAAATTCCATTTTATCAAGGAATTTGTTTGGATATTAATTGTTTCGCTTATTTTATGAGGGTTAGTAACAATACCGTTACTAAATATTTTTTATTACGTGTTAGTGAATGTAATTTTATCTTGTTCATATTAAATTGTCTTAGTGCGTTCTAACAAAGTTGTGTAGATCGGCTGATTGCCAAGCTGTGCTGTAACCAGCGATGCTGTTACGGTGGTAATTATCAAAGGTAATATCAGTTCAAAGTTTGATGTCATTTCAATTGCGAGCACCAATCCTGTAAGAGGCGCTCTCACTGTCGAAGCAAATATGCCTGCCATTCCTGCAACGGCATAAACCTCAGTATATGAAATAAGTTCCGGGAAATAGTGCTGCATAATATTTCCAAACAGCATTCCGAAAACAACCCCAAGGGCAAGCAAGGGTGCAAAAATGCCTCCCGGCACACCGGTACCATAGCTGAAAATTGTCAGCAGCAGTCTGCCGATAAATAAAATTATTAGAAATTGTAAAGTATATGAATGATCAAGCACCGTTCTAATTGTGCTGTAACCGCCTCCTATCATTTTCGGATAAAACATTCCAACTACTACTATAACCAGTCCCGCGACAATTGCGCTAAGAACCATTGCAATTTTCGACAGATTGCTGAAGAAATCCAATGATCGTATTAAGAGTTTATTAAATATATATCCCACTAAGCTGAATAAAAAACCTAGCACAATAAATAACCAGATACTTGATAATGGCGGGGTTGGAAAAACCATCATTTTAATTACCGGATCAGTCCCGACTAAAATTCTCACAACAAAATCTGCCGTACCTGATGCGACCATAATAGCCGCAACAGAAAAAAAAGTATATCTGAAATGCCCGTGCATTTCTTCGATAACAAAAATTACACCGGCAAGAGGCGCATTAAAAGCGCTTGCAAGTCCGGCAGCTGCCCCCGCCGAAACCAAAGGATTGGTTTTTTCATCAGAATGTTTGAAAACGTCTTTGATCATTTTACCAACGTTAGCGCCAATCTGGATTGTTGGACCTTCACGACCTAATAATAAACCGCTTCCCAATGAAAACAATGCAGCAATAAACTTTACAGGCAATACCCGTTTCCAGCGCAAAGGTCTTATTCCATCCAAAGCACCTTCAATCTCCTGAACTCCGCTTCCTGAGGTTTCGGGAGCAAATTTTTTCACTAAAAATAATGCAATACCAATTCCGATAACTCCAAACAATATAGGCAGTACCCAACTTATGAATCCCGAATTACCGGCGCCTGAAGAATATAGCTTCTCTCTGAAAACGTCAATGTAGGCAAGCGTTAGTCGGAAAATTGAACCTATTGTTCCTGCAATTGCTCCTACTACAAAAGAAAAAAATATTAAACTAAAGTCTTTTGCATCAGCATCAATAAATCTTTGATCCGACACCCACGATTTTTTTTGTTTTAAAGATGATTTCATCAACTATCAGGTTTCATTAGGTTATTT